>JAQGPD010000617.1 GCA_028293305.1 Verrucomicrobiales bacterium
GAACGATTTCCGGCATTTCCGGAGGCGTCAGGGGCGGCGGGAGATCGGGAAGCGGAGGCAGTTCAGCGACTTCCGGCACGGGATGCGGATCGGGCTCCGCTGCTTCTGTTTCAGGCCCCGAGGCGGGCGGAGGGGCAGAGCCGCCCTCTTCCGAAAAAACCTCGATCATGGGCTCCTCCGCCGGCCCCGCGGGCTTGGCGGCAGCCAGGGGTGGCAAAGCCGGGGCCAAAGGCGTGCCCGCGCCGCTCAACCCGATCGCTAAAAACAGCATGACAATGCCGGCCGTCCATGCGGAGGCCAGGTGCTGCGGGTTTTCCTTGGAGTCGATGATCATGAATCCCGGGGGGAGGGGTGCCGGACCATGATGCAAACCCGCGCGAAGCCAAAACGGAAATACGCTTCCCTTTCCTGGCCGGTTTTTGGCATAATCGGCTCACCCTCCGGCCTTGGTCCGAATGTGAACGGAATGCTAAAGACCGTGCCGCCGACGCGTAGGAGGGGTTGTCTTTCCTTATTTCTTTTTTTCATGCGCCCGAAACCTTCCCTTCTTTTGGCCGCCGCGCTGCTGCCTGGCTCCGTGTTGGCCGCCGACGCTCCGGCCGCCGCCGCCCCGGCCCCGGCGGCTGGACCGGTGAGTTTTTACAAAACCATCCGGCCCATTTTCCAAGCCCGCTGCCACGGCTGCCATCAACCCGCCAAGGCCAAGGGCGACTACATCATGACGGACTTCGCCAAGCTCCTCGCGGGCGGTGAGGACGGCGCGGCCATCGTGCCCGGCGATGCCGCGGCGTCGGCGCTCATGAAGTCCATCACGCCTCACGACGGCAAGGTGGAAATGCCCAAAAGCGGGGATGCCCTGACAACTTCCGACGTGGCGCTCATCGCCGGCTGGATCACCCAGGGCGCGGTCGACGACACCCCGCCGAACGCCCGCCAACACATCGACGCCGCGCATCCGCCCGTCTATGCGCGGCCGCCGGTCATCACTTCGCTGGACTATTCCAAAGACGGAAAATGGCTCGCGGTTTCGGGTTTTCATGAGGTCCTGATCCACCACGCGGACGGCAGCGGCGTGGCGCACCGGCTCATCGGATTGAGCGAAAAAATAACCTCCGTCCGCTTCAGTCCTGACGGAAAATGGTTGGCCGTCACCGGCGGCCTGCCCGCGCGCATGGGCGAAGTCCAAATCTGGGATGTGGCCGCCGCCGCGCTCAAAATTTCCGTGCCCGTGACCTTCGATACCGTCTACGGCGCCTCGTGGTCGCCGGACAGCAGCATGGTCGCTTTCGGCTGCGCCTCCGATAAAAGTGTCAGGGTCATCCAGGCAGAGGGAGGGAAACAAATCCTCTCCATGGCCGGACACGATGACTGGGTTTTCGACACTTTGTTTACCGTCAAAGGCGACCACGTGGTCTCGACCGGCCGCGACATGACGGCCAAGCTGACGGAACTCGCGACGCAGCGTTTTGTGGACAATTTGACCTCCATCACCCCGGGCGCGCTGAAGGGTGGCCTAACAGCTTTGGCGCGGCATCCGGAACGCGATGAATTCCTGGTCGGTGGCGCGGACGGCGTGCCGCAGCTCTACCGGGTTTTCCGTCAGGTGGACCGGAGGATCGGCGACAACTCAAATCTTGTCAGGCGCTTCCCGGCCATGCAGGGACGGGTCTTCGCAGTCGCCTGGCAGGCCGATGGCAAACGCGTCCTGGCCGCCTCCAGTCTGGACGGAAAAGGGGAGCTGAATGTTTATAAATCGGAGTTCGACACCGCCCTGCCGGAATCCATCAAAGCCATCTATAACAAGGTGAGCACCGAGCGCTCCGCCGCCGAAAACGCCGAAGTCGAAAAATATCAAACCGCGGGCACCGACCTCATCAGCCACGTCAGCGTGCCGACCGGCCTCTACGCCGCTGTCTTCAGCCCTGACGGCTCCACTATCGCCGCCGGCGGGCAGGATGGGAAGATCCGCATGATCGATCCCGCGACAGGCAATATCACGAAGGAATTCGTCCCGGTGGCCATCGATCCCAACGCCGCCGCCGCTCCCGAAATCGCGGCTGCCGGCTCCGCCGCGCCGGCTCCGGCAGCGGCAACGCCGTCTCCCTCCGCGGCTGAATCAGTGGAGGAAAAATGGCCCGCCGATTTGGCCATCACCAAACTGACCGTCGAGCCCGACCACATTGTTTTCAAAAAATCCATCGACTACACCCAGCTGCTGGTCACCGCGCAAATGGCGGACGGCACCAGCCGCGACGCCACGCGCCTCGTGCAGGCCGCCGTCGCCCAACCGGTCGTTCGCGTATTGCCCGGCGGGCTGGTGCGCCCGGTCGCGGATGGCGGCGGACGCATTGTCCTAACGGCCGGCGGGCAGACCGCGGAGGTCGCCGTCGAAGTGTCAGGAACCCAGCAGCCGCTGGTGGTGGATTACATTCACGAGGTCACGCCGGTCATGTCCCGCATGGGCTGCAATGCCGGGACCTGCCATGGCGCCAAGGACGGAAAAGCGGGCTTCAAGCTCAGCCTGCGCGGCTACGATCCCGTCTATGATCTGCGCGCCTTCACCGACGATATCAAAGGCCGCCGCACCAATGTCGCCAGCCCTGACGATTCCCTCATGCTGATGAAAGCGACGGCCGGCGTGCCCCATGAAGGCGGTCAGGTCACCAAGCCCGGCTCGGACAAGTATCAGATTCTCCGCTCCTGGATCGCCGCCGGAGCCGAGGTGAAATTCGACAGCCCGCGCGTCACCGGCATCACGCTTTCCCCCACGAATCCCGTGATCCAGTTGGAGGGCTCCCGCCAACAAATGCGCGTGCTGGCCACCTACGCCGATGGCCGGGTGCGCGATGTCACGCAGGATGCCTTTGTCGAAACCGGAAACATGGACGTGGCCAAGGCCGACAAAATCGGCGGCCTCCTGACCGCCCTGCGCCGTGGCGAGGCTCCGGTGCTGGCCCGCTACGAAGGCAGCTACGCCTCCACCGTGCTCACCGTCATGGGCGACCGCACCGGCTTCGCCTGGCAATCGCCGCCGGCCAATAACAAGATCGATGAATTCGTGGCCGGCAAGCTGGAGCGCATGAAAACCCTGTCCTCCGCCCTGTGCACGGACCTGGAATTCATCCGCCGTGTCCACCTTGACCTAACGGGTCTGCCGCCGGAACCGGAGGAGGTGCGCGCCTTTATTTCCGATGCCTCGGACTCCCGCTGGAAGCGTGAGCAACTCATCGACCGCCTGATCGCCTCGGAGGATTTCACGGATCATTGGACGAACAAATGGTGCGATTTGCTCCAGGTGAATAGCAAGTTTCTGGGGGCGGAGGGCGCCAGCGGATTCCGCGACTGGGTGCGCGGCCAGGTTGCTAAAAACGTGCCTTATGACCAGTTTGTGAAATCCATCCTGACGGCCACCGGGTCCAACAAGGACAATCCGCCGGCGTCGTATTACAAAATTCTCCGCGAGCCCGCGGAACTGATGGAGAACACCACGCATCTGTTTTTGGCCACGCGGTTCAATTGCAACAAGTGCCACGACCATCCCTTCGAGCGCTGGACCCAGGATCAATACTATCAACTCTCCGCCTTCTTCGCCCGCACCGGCCTGGAGCGCGATCCCGCGAGCGGTGACCGCAATATCGGCGGATCGGCCGTGGAGGGAGCCAAGCCGCTTTTTGAAAAGGTCGTGGACCGCAGCGATGGGGAGGTGAAGCACGACCGCACCGGGGCCATTACGCCGCCGAAATTCCCCTATCAAGCCGGACCGAAAACGGCGGTGGCCGACAACTCACGGCGTCAGGATCTGGCGGCGTGGATCACCAGTCCTGACAATCCATATTTCGCCCGCAGCTTTGTTAACCGACTTTGGGGCTACCTGAATGGCGTGGGTTTGATCGAGCCCTTGGACGACATCCGCGCCGGCAATCCGCCGTCGAATCCGGAGTTGTTGGACTGGCTGGCGCAGGAGCTGATTTCCCACAATTTCGACTTCCGTCATGTGGTGCGCCTCATCGCCCGCAGCCGCACCTATCAACTTTCGCATCAGACGAACAAATGGAATGTGGATGACAAAACCAACTTCAGCCACGCCGCCGCGCGCCGTCTGCCGGCGGAGACTTTGCTGGACACGATTTATAAAGTCACGGGCACCATGCCGGAAATTCCCGGAGTCGCCAAAGGCATCCGCGCCGCGCAATTGCCGGACAGCAACATCGGGCTGAAGGATGGTTTCCTGACCAATCTCGGCCGTCCCGTCCGCGAGAGCGCCTGTGAGTGCGAACGCAGCGCGGACCTGCAACTGGGTCCGATCATGGCGCTGATTTCCGGGCCGACCGTGGGCGACGCGATTTCCAATCCGGCGAATCTGCTGGGCAAACTTGTTAAGGAAAACGCGGATGACGCACAGTTGGTGAAGGAGATTTTCATGCGAGTGCTGAGCCGGCCCTCCAACGCGGCGGAGACTGAGGATGCCCTCGCGATGCTGAAAACCATTCATGGCGAGCACGACGCGCTGGTCGCTTCGCGCGATGCCAGGGCCGCGGAAATCGCGCCGGCCATGGAAACCAAATCCAAGGCGCGCGAGGCTGCCGTCGCGACCGCGCAGTCCGCGCTGGACGCTGTCACCAGCGAACTCGCGCCCGCAGTGGCGAAGGCTTCGAAGGAACAGCAGGAGCGCGTCGGCGGATTGGAAAAATCCCTGGCCGCATGGGACTCGGCCGCGCCGGCGAAGGTCGCGGAATGGGAGGCGCGTCAGACCAACCGCACGCTTTGGAATGCCCTGCCGCCGCAAAGCGCCGTTTCTGAAAATGGAGCCGTGCTGGCCATTCAGCCTGACCAGTCCGTGCTGGTCAGCGGTGCCATGGGCAAGACGGTTTACACGATCACGCTTCCGGTTCCGGCGGGTCCGCTGGGTGGGCTGCGGCTTGAAGCCCTGCAGGATCCCGCCCGCCCCACCGCCGGCCCCGGCCGCAGTCAGCTGGGGAATTTTGTCCTGACGGAAATTGACGCTGCCCTGACGCCTGCCAGTGGCGGAGCGCCGGTGCCGTTGAAGTTCAATTCCGCCCTCGCGACTTTCAGTCAGGAGGGCTATGATGTGAAAACCGCGATCGATGGCAACTCCACCGCCGAGGTCAGCCACGGCTGGGCGATTGCGCCGAAGCTGGGTGAAAATCACACGGCTGTTTTCGGGCTCGAAAACGCTCCGGCGGCGGGAGGAATGCTAACAGTCAGGCTGCATCAACGTTTTGCGGACGGCACGCACACTTTGGCGCATTTCCGGTTGTCCTCCACCTCCAACGGCGGCCCGCCCTCGCTCGATTTTCCGGCCCCCGTGAGTGCCGCCCTGGCCGTGGCCGCCGCGTCGCGCACGCCGGAACAGATCGCCGCCCTGACAAACTTTGTGCAGGGTCAGGATGCGGAGCGGATCAAGCTGGTGGCCGATCTCGCCGTGGCTAAAACGCCTTTGCCGGAAGACCCGCGCGTGACCGCCGCCAAGGCCGCCCTTGCCACGGCAAGCCTGCCGGTGCCGCCCGATCCCTTGCTGGAGCGCCTCCGTCGGGATGTCGATCTGAGTGCCGGCCAGCTGGCGACGCAGCGCCTCACGGCCGCCCAGGATTTGACGTGGGCGCTGATCAATACGCCCGCTTTCCTCTTCAATCACTGAAGCGGCCAGGCGGTCTCCGGTTTTTCCCTCGCGCGGCGTGGGTCCTGTGCCAGCATGGACCCATGCCGGCTGCGAATACTAATACCAAACCCCTGACATTGGCTCAGGCGGGGAAACTGCGTGGGATCCTGGAGGAACGGGGCTGGACGTTTGAAACAAAGGAATGGTCGATTTTTGCGGCGAAAAAAGCCGGGGTGAATGTGGTTGTTTATGAAAAGGGACCGAAGGTCGTGGTGCAGGGAAAAGGCCTCGCGGAATTTGTGGAATTCATCCTGGAGCCGGAGGTGCTGGGCATCGCCGAAATGGGTTATGAGGAAGTCACCCAGGCGGAAATGTTTTCCCCGCACTTCGGCATCGATGAGAGCGGGAAAGGCGATTTTTTCGGTCCGCTGGTCATTGCGGGCGTTTACACGGACGGCGCGATCGCGAAGGAATTGATCGCCGCCGGGGTGCAGGACAGCAAAGCCATCGGCTCGGACGCGCGCATCCGTTCCTTGGCCGAAGTCATCCGATCCACGCCCGGAGTGGCCTGGGAAATTGTCAGCATGGGCCCGGAAAAGTATAACCATCTTTACGGGGAGGCCGGCAATTTGAACCGCCTGCTCGCCTGGGGGCACAGCACGGTCATCGAGCAATTGTTGAAACAACGCCCCCAATGCCCGCGCGCGCTGAGCGACCAATTTGCGCACGAAAGCGTTTTGCAAAAAGCGCTCGGTGAGGGCGGAAAACGCATCCAGCTGGACCAACGGACCAAGGGGGAAAGCGACGTCGCCGTGGCGGCGGCTTCGATTTTGGCACGCGAGCGGTTTATTGATTGGATGTCGGAAGCCTCCGCCCGGCTTGGGATCACCCTGCCGCGCGGAGCGACCGTGGTGAAACCCATCGCCAAGCAAATTGTTGCCGCGCGCGGGGCCGACTTTTTGCCCCGGGTCTGCAAGGTCCACTTCAAAACCTACCGCGAGGTTTTGGGTTTGCCGCCCTTGGAGAAGCCGGTGAACAAATGGTTCAAACGGAAATCCTGACATTTTGCGGGGCATCCCTCCGGCGATTCTTCACGCCCCGGCGGCCCGTGCGGTGTTTCCCGCGGCATTCCCCGGTCGTCCGACAGATCGATGGGCGGTTGGGTCCGTGGACGCAGGATTCACCGGGAGTGGCGCACGGGTTTTTTGGGGGCAGGCGGCGGGATGCAGCTGGTCAAAAGTCATTTCCATTAGCGGATATCTTTATAATATCCATACTTTTGAACTTGCCGGTGTTCAAGTTTGCAGTAGTTTGAGGACATGATTTTTATATTCATCCGCCGGATCCTATTCGTCGCGGTTTTTATCTGGGGGACGGCGTCCTGCGGATCGGTGGCGCGTGATAAAGGGATGAAGGGTGAGAAAGGTGCTTCCGGGCCACCCGCCACGGCGCAGCTTTCGCGGAAGGCCGGCGCGGCTCCCCGTCCTGGGACCGAGGGGCCGGGGGGCGGATACACTTTGGAGGAATGCTTGGGTATCGCCATGAGAACCAACGAGTCGCAACCGATTGCGCGATCCGCGCTGGCCGTCGCCGAAGCTCAACACCGGCAGGCTTTGGCCGCGTATTGGCCTCAGATCCAGGCGACTGCCGGGGCATCCCTGGCGCATCATGATCTGACTTATCTGCAGCCTGCGATGAATGTGCCGGTGAGCGGTTTGGAGGTGATGGTGCCGGATATGAAGCTCACCACGCCGCAGACGATGGTCACCCTGCCTGCGAATGCCTTCGGTCCTGGTTTTCCCCCGCGGGCGGTGCAGGTGCCGGTGGCCTCGCAAAACCTGACAATTCCTGGCCGGCCGCTGGCGGTGAGGGAAACGGAAATCACGGTGCCCGCCCAGGAGGTGGAGCTGATGGATCGGGCTGGGGCGGGGGCGTCCCTTGATATGAAATGGCTGCTTTGGGATGGCGGGGAGAGGAAGGCCCAGCGGGGCATGGCCTTGGCGGGGGTGGATGCGGCGGCGGCGGATGTGCGGCGGAGCGGGCTTGAGGTGACCCGGGACGTCACCCGTTATTATTATGGCGCGGTGCTGGCGCGCCGGCTGCTCAAGGTGGCGGAAACGGCGTTGGACCGGATGACGGCTTCCCTGGAACTAACGGAAATACTCTCCCAACGGGGCAGCGGCAAGGTGCTGCGCACGGATTATCTGCGCAACAAAATCCTGGCGGATTCCCTGGCGGGCATGGTCCGCGAGCTGGAGGGAAACCGCGATCTGGCGGACGCCGCCCTGGCCTTCACCATGGGTTTGAATTGGCGGGAAAAAGTGGTCCCCGCCAGCCATGAGCTTCCTGTCAGGGAGGCTGGCGGACTGGATCAATACGTCGGGAATGCCTATCAATTCAGCCCGGATTGGAAAAAATTGGAGGCCGGATTGGATGCCGCCGCCCATGCGCTCTCCATGGCCAAAGCGGGACGCCTGCCCAAACTGGCGCTCACGGGCAGCCTTTTCGCCCGCACCACCGGTCAGGACGGCATCGGTCAGGCCACGGACCCGAATCTCCGCGGATGGAACATCGGCATCGGATTCGAGCTGCCGGTCTGGGATGGTTTCCTGACAAAAAACAGGATCGCCGAGGCCAAGGCCCGGCTGGCCGTCCTGGCCGGCCGCAAAGGGCAACTGGGCCGCGGCCTGGCCCTGCAGGTGAAGACAGGATTCATCCGGCTGAAGTCCTCCTCGCTGCAACACGCCAGCTGCCTGGCCGCTGTCCAGGCCTCCGTCGAAAACCGACGGCTCAGCGAGCTGGGTTACAGTGCCGACCTGATCCCGCCTGACAAAGTATTCGAAAGTCAATGGCTCGAAGCCCTGATGGAAGCGCGCGCTTTGAAATGCGCCTTCGACCACCTCACCGCCCGTGCCGATCTGGACTACACCGTCGGCCGTTCCGCCCTCGCCTCCCTGGCTCCCGCGCCATGAAACCATCGAAATCACCCACCGCGTTCCTCACCCTGTTTGTTGAGATCCTATGCATGGCATTCCTGTGCGCCCGGACCATGGCCGCCGTTCCCCTGGAGCTGCGGATCGGTTTTCCCGCCTATGCCTTTTCCGGCCTGAACGCCAATGATTCCGAGACCGTCACCACCTTCTATCTTAAAAGAGTCGCCGAGGATCTGGGCTTGAAATATTCCGCCAGGATATACCCCGACCGGCACGAGCTTTACCGGGACATGAACGCCGGAAAGCTGGATATGGTGCTGCTTTCCAGCTCGGATATTTGCGACAAGGACTCGCCGAAGAACTTTCCCTCCATCCTGGCACCTTTGCGCGGCGAGGACATCGGGGAAAGCATCCAGCTGCTGGTGCACCGGGACTCCGACATCAAAACCCTGGCCGATCTCCGGGGACGGCACCTGCTATCCTATGTGTCCAATGACGCGATATTGGAAATAGCCTGGCTGAACCGGGAACTGGCCAAGCAAAACCTGCCTCCCGCCCCGGAGTTATTCCGGAACATCAGCCATCCCGAGGCCGCGTCCAAAACGGTGCTTCCCGTCTTTTTCCGGAAGGCGGACGCCTGCCTCATCACCAAAAGCCTCTTCGATATCCTCGGCCAGCTCAATCCCCAGTTGCAACAACGCCTCGTCCCTCTGGCCAATTCCGAGCTGCTTCTTTCCAGCGCCCTCTGCCTCCGCGCGGACTACTCGCCGGAGGGACGCCGCCGCATCATGGAAGCCGCATGCAACCTGGCATCCACCCCGCACGGCAGACAACTGATAACCCTGACCAAGCTCAACCGCATCATCCCCTTCAAGCCCGAGATGCTGCATACCGTGGAGAAACTGCTTATCGGAAGTCAGAACCTTGCCACCGGGAGCGGGACCCCGGCCCCTTCCCAGGAACCCCGGGCCGCATTGCCTCCCGACCCCGCACCCGTCCCGGAGCAGGCACCCGGCTTCAAGCAGGCACCCGCCCCGGAGCCGCCACCCTCCCCCGCCATCCGGACCCCCTGAGTCAAGACCCGCCCTCCTCCCCCTGGAAAGATAAATGAACTCCTCCTGGCACCAACGGTTCCGTCATTCGCGGACCGGCCTTTTCGGTAAAGTCGCCTTCGTCTGCGCCCTGGTCAGCATGCTCAGCGTCGGTCTCAGCGTCTTGTTATTCCAACGACAGGTCCAGCAGGCCGCCATCATCCCGCTCTACACCGAAGGCCGCACCCTCCAGCATACTTTGGCAGGGATGGTCATCGACAAAATGAACGACGAGACCGAGCTCGTGGTGCAATGTCAAAACTTCTGCCGCTTTGACAACAACGTCCGTTACATCGTCCTCCAGCCCCTGAATGGGGAAACCATGATCTTCCGCCCCGGCGCGTGGACCCTCGGTGGCGTCCCCCCCGAACTCGCCCAGCCCGAGTCCCGGATCCCCGCCAAAGCCCTCGACCCCTGGACCGGTGAGCCACTCCTCACCTTTTGTCAGGTCCTTGAAGTCGCCAGCGTCCCTTGGGGCCACGTGCAGGTCGGCCTCTCCCTCGAGTCCAGCCGGCGCGCCATGACGAAATCCCTCACCAACATCGCCACCACCGCCTTCGCGGGCATCATCATCGTGCTCGTCGGAGCCTTCACCACCGCCCGGCGCATCGTCCGCCCCGTCAGGGACCTCTCAGACCTCGCCCGGCGCCTCGCCGACGGCGAACTCCACGCCCGCGCCGAAATCGAGACCAAGGATGAAATCCAGGACCTCGCCGAAAGCATGAACCGCATGGCCAACGGCATCCACCGCCAAAACCTGAAACTCCAGCAACGCGCCGACCGGGAACGTGAACTGGGCAGCATCAACGCCGCCTTCCTCAGCGCCGACCCCGCCCGTCTGGATGAGACATTCACCGCCGCTCTGGCCACCCTCGGCTCCCAGTTCAACGTCTCCGCCGCCGCCGTCCTGCTTCACTCCCCGGACCGGGAACACCTCGTCCGGGCCTGGGAATGGCGTCAAAGCGGCGAGCCCGCCAACGCTCCCGCACCCTACCCAAAATCCAAACTCCAATGGCTCCTGACCAAGCTCCAAAGTGACGGCCTCATCATCCTGCGCACGCTCTCGGAACTCCCCCCGGAAGCCGCGACGGAAAAACTCCTGATGGAGCGGCATCTTTTCACCTCCGCCGCCGTCGCTCCCCTCGGCCCTGCCGGACAGGCCAGCGGATTCCTCATCCTCGGCACCCGCTCCTCCAACCATGCATGGAAACCGGAGGACGAATCCTACCTGCGCGTCGCCGCCGTCACCCTGTCAAACGCCCTGGCCCACCGGGATGCCGCGCGCGACCGCGACCGCCTCCAGGCCCAGCTCCTCCAGGCCCAGAAAATGGAGGCGGTCGGAAAATTGTCCGGCGGCATCGCCCACGATTTCAATAACATGTTGGTCCCCATCATGGGCTACAGCGACAGCCTGCTCAGCTCCCTGCCCCCCGGCTCCGCCTGCCTCGAGGAAATCCGGGAAATCAAACGCGCCGCCGAAAGCGCCGCCGCCCTCACCCGCCAACTCCTCACCTTCAGCCGCAAACAAATCATCTCCCGCATCGAGGTGGACCTCAACCAACTCGTCCTCACCCTGCGCAACATGCTCCGCCGCCTCATCGGCGAAAACATCAACCTGACCACCCTGCTGGCCCTGGACGCATGGACCGTTCTCGCCGACGTCGGCCAGGTCGAACAATGCCTCGTCAACCTTTGCGTCAACGCCCGCCACGCCATCCCCGAGACCGGCACCATCACCATCCGGTCCGAAATGCTGGATCATGAAACCGTCGCCCTCCTCCCGCGCCACATCCGTCGCCCCAACGGACTCTTCCTGCGACTCAGCGTGGCCGACTCCGGCTGCGGCATGGATGAGGCCACCATCGCCCGCATCTTTGAACCCTTTTACTCCACCAAAGGCGCGGACGGCACCGGCCTCGGACTCAGCGTCGTCCACGGCGTCATGGAACAACACGGCGGCTGGATCGACGTGCAATCCACCCCTGGCGAAGGCACCACCTTCCACCTCTACTTCCCCGCCCTCAACGAACCCGCCAAACCACTCAGCCGCATCACGGAAGCCGTCAAAGTCGCCACCCCCATCCCCCGCGGGACAGGGCAAAACATCCTCCTCATCGAGGACGAATCCGGCGTCCTCGCCTTCGTTACCGCCGCCCTCCGCCAGCACGGCTATCATGTCACCGCCGCCGACAGCGGCCAAACCGCCCGAGCCCTCTTCGCGGAACAAGGTCACAAATTCGACCTCGTCATGAGTGACGTCGTGCTTCCGGACGCCTCCGGCATCGATTTGCTCGAGGGATTTTTCAGCCAGCGGCCCGACCTCCGCGCCATGCTCAGCAGCGGCTACAGCGAGAAAAGCGCCCTCGTCGAAATGGTCCGCGCCCGCGGCATCCAATTCCTCCACAAACCCTACATCCTTTCCACCCTCCTGCAGTCCGTCCACCGCGCCCTAACAGAAACCACCCGCGCCGAATCCGTCCTCACCGTCGTCGCCTGAAGCCGTCCGCACAGTTAGTCCGCGCAACAGAGTAGTCCGCTCAGAGTAGTCCGCTCAGAGTAGTCCGCACAGTCCTCTGTGCGGTTCTCAAAGAATCGGCTCTCCAGCTTTCCGGCACCTCGACCGCTGCCGCCGATGCTCTGGAAAAAACCAATTCTCCGGGCCGCTCAGAGTAGTCCGCACAGTCCTCTGTGCGGTTCCCAAAGAATCGGCTCCTCAACAATCCGGCTCTCCGGCTTTCCGGCACCTCGACTCTTGCAGCCGATGCTTTGAGAAAAGTCGATGCTCTGAGAAAAGCCGATGCTCTGGAAAAAGCCGATGCTCCGGCCGCACAGAGGACTGTGCGGACCACTCTGTGCGGCCGGAGGTCGCTAATTCACAGTTAGACTCTTAGCCGTCTAGCCGTTAAACCATCGAACCCCTGAACCATCCGGCCATTATTTTTTAAACGCCTTGTCGTTCGGATCGCCGCCGCTCAGGAGGAAGGCGAAGAGGTCCAGGACTTCATCCTTGTTCAGGCTGTAGAGCAGGGCAGGGGGCATGGCGCTGACGGGATACTTGGCGCGGGTCTTGATGTTGGATTGATTGATGGTGGTGACCTGCGCGGGGGCCAGGGGATTTTCCGCCACGGAAACAACGTCGCCCTCCTCTTTCACAATGCGGCCGACCACGGAGGAACCGTCGGTTTTCTCGATCAGGGTGGACTCATACTGGTCGGAGATCACCTTGCTGGGCTCCATGATATTGTCCAACAGATCGCGCATGGTATACCGGTTGGCGATGCCGCTGAGTTCTGGACCCACGCCGCCGTATTCATTGCCGAAGCGGTGGCAGGAGGAGCAAAGCGCTGCTTGATAGGCGCGTTTGCCGGCGGCGAAATCACGTCCATGCAGGCCGTCGGCAGTCAGGGCCAGGAGTTCCTCCGTGGTCCAGGCTTTGCCAGGGCCGATGGGTTGCGGCAACTCCACCGGGGTGGAATTCAGCTCGCCGGAAATGGAATCCAGTTCCGCTTTCAGATTGGCCGGAACCCGTGTCAGGGCGTCCTTGCGCATGTTTTCGATGAAGCCGCGGAGGCTGTTCCCGCCGTCGAATTTCCGGGCGGTGTTGAACCAGCGGAAGTATTGACGGTAAAGCTCCGCGGACCACCCGGCGGTGGCTTCGCGCAGGGCGTAGGCGTAGGCGATTTGTTGGCGGTTCGGCTTCGAGGACTGGGCGCTCAGCACGCCCTTTGCATAACCTTCGCTGCGCAGGAGAAGCTCCTTGTTGGCAAGGTCGGCCTGGTCATCGGAGGCGATGCTGCCCATGAGCGCCATGGATTTCGGAACGACCTGGCGGCTGCCAAGACTGACGAGCAATTCGCAGAGCGCTTTGTTCAGCGCGAAGGTTTTGGCAGGATAAAGCGTGTCCAGTTTTTCCGCGGCGCGCGCTTTGATTTCGTCGTCCAGCGGGCCCAGGCGGATGAGCGCCACGGAGGCGGTGCGCAGGACGGCGAGTTGTTGTTCCTCGTTCAGACTGCTGAACTCATTCACTCCCAAACCGTGCAGGATCGGAAGCAGCAAAGACTTGTCAGGGCCGGCGCTGCGGGTGAGAGCGAGCAGTGCGGTGATTTTAGCCCAGGGACGGGATTCGGCCAGGGCGCGGTCTTTCCATGAGGCGACCGGTTGGTGCTCGATCACCGTGCGGGCGGCGAAGCGGATGAAGCGGTCCGCGTGGTCGAGGTGCGGCCACACCGTGTCCAAGACTTGGGTGGACGGCGCGGAAAGTTGGAGAGACTCGATCTGGCGGCGGAGCTTGGCTTCCGGGGTCAGGGCCGGCGTGGCGGCGACGGGGGCGGTGTCGGCGGCATTGCCGGTCCAGGTCACGCGGTAAAGTCCGCTTTGATTTCCACGGCCGCCGATGAGGAAATACATCGCACCGTCCGCGGGGCGGATGACGGCATCCGTCAGCGGCAACGGTTTCCCGGAAAGGAATTCCTCCTTCACGCCACTGTAGGTCGCGCCGTCCGGGGCAAGGTGAACGGCATACATAGTGCCGTAGGTCCAATCCAGAAGGAACAACGCATTCTGATATTTGGCAGGGAATTTGGAGCCATAACCAAACGTCACGCCGACCGGACTGCCGGGGCCGATGTTGACGATGGGCGGCACCGTGTCAGGAAAAGTGACCGGGAATTTCCCCGAGCCATTCCGGAAGCCGAACTCCGCGCCGGGCACTGCATGGCAAAGACGCGTAGGGCGATACCATGGCAGGCCAATGTCCCATTCCATGTCGCTGTCATAGGCGAAAAGCTCGCCATCGTGGTTGAAAGCGATGTCGTAAGTGTTCCGGAAGCCCATGCTGACCAATTCCCAGGCCTTGCCATCGAGGTCGGTTTTCGCGATCCAGCCGGCCGGAGCCATGATGTGTGGATCGTGTCCGCCCGCGTCCGTCATGCGGGTGATGAGCTGGTCCTCCGCCCAAAGTTTGGCAGGGCGGAAAGTGTCAGGATCCGGGGTTTTTGTGAAATTGCCGGCCACCACATACAGGCTTTGACCGTCCGGCGAAGGGATCACCGCGTGCGGGCCGTGCTCGCCGTCACCGTCGAATTTCCGGAGCAGGACCTCCTCGTCAAATTGGTCATCGCCATTCGTGTCGCGCAGGCGGTAGAGGCCGCTCGCGCCGCCGTTCCTGACAAGATACAGGGCGTGATTGTGGAAAAGAAGTCCCTGGGCATTTCCGGTTTTCACCGCCAGAGGCTGCACGGAGGCCGCGCCTTTGTCATCCAGGGTCACCCGGTAAAGTCCACCGTTCTGGTCCCCGGCGATGAGGCGTTGTTTGTCGTCCAATGTCAGGCTGACCCACGAGCCCTGGGCGGATTTCGGCACGGTGTAAACAAGGTCCGCCTTGAAGCCCGGCAGCAGATTCAAATCCGCCGGATCGATCAATGTGCCCCCCGCGGGACGCGAGAAAACATTGCCCCACGGCCCGGCGCCGAGACTGGCGACGGCAGCGGATCCGGACCAGGATTTGTCATCAAATCCCGGGCGCTCCCAGCCTTCGGGAGCGGTGGAGGACTGCTTCCAATCCGTGGACGTTTCATCCAAAACAGGGCTGCCTTTTCCGCCAAGATCCACACGCGCCACCAAGCCGGCCGAGCCGCCCTGATTCTGTGCCTTCACGGCGATCACGTTTCTACCAGGCTGGACCATGGCGCTGATTTTCGCGGAAATCGGCTCCTGCCATTCCGCGATTTTACCCGCCGGCTTGCCGTTGATGAAGACCTCCGCGAGATTGTCGCAGGTCAGCTGCAGGCGCAGATCCGGAGTCACTTCCTTCACTTCGAAAGAATGGCGGAAATACACAGGCTGGTCGTCCGTTTTGCCAGGAGCCCAGATCCAAAGCGGGGCGGCGGCGGCGTGGGACACGGCCAGTAAAAGTCCGGTCAGGGCGAGAGACGGCAGAGGTCGGTTGGGAATCATGGAAAAATAGGAACGGGTAAAAGGAATGAAAGCAGAGTGCGGAAACGGCGTGAGTGCGAATGAATTATCAGCCGGACCCGGATTCAGGCCTCCGGAACCCGCATTGTATCCTCAAAAACGCCGCAATCCCGCATCCGGGCGCGACGGCCAGGTCCCGCGACCTGCTCCGCCCGCCGAATGTCCGGAACATCATGGCCAGACCAACTCCAGCAGCGTCACCCCCTGGCGGGCGAGTGAAAATTGGATATCACATTTCCCGCCGTCGTTTTTCACCTCCGCCGGAGCGCTGACCGGCGCGAGTTTGCCGGCCTCCTCCATCAGATTGATCTGGTCCGGTGTGGGTTGTTTCGGCGAGCCCATGGACAACCAGGCCGTGTAGGCATTGCCGTGCTCCGCGTCCAGCAGCGTGCGGGTCAGCATCGGTTGACCGGCGGGCGTTCCCGTCAGCGTCAGGCTCACCGCGGCGTCAGGACCGGGGACATCGTGATCATGATAGTGCCAGACCAGGACAGTGATGCGTTTGCCGTCGCGAGCCGCCAGCGCGGAAATGTCAGGACTTTCCCTGACGCCGGTTTTGAGAAGGTGCTCCATCGGCACCGCGCCATCGCTTTGCACCGTCAGCCGCTCCCCGCCCATGCGTGAAAACATCCGGAAAACATTCAGCACCGGCTTGTCGATGCCATTCGTGGCCAGCGTGCGGAAGCCAGCGAAATATGGCTGATCCTCGAACTCGAACGCCCAGGTCAAAGCTCCTTCCAGGTTCACCCCATGCTTGTCCGCCAAGTCCAGCAGCCGGGGAAAAACCGCCGCCGTATAACTGGAATACATCGCGCCATTCCGATACGCCTTGTCCGGTCCCTGACAAGCCGCGCAGCCCTCGGGATCGCACTCCCCGATGATGATAGGCGTGGTTTTGAGTTCCGGATATTTGGCGATGACACCGAAGGCTTCATCAATCTCGCGGAGTTGCCAGGACATGCCCATGAGCACGTGCCCATTCACCTGGCGCGGGCTGCCCTTGGCGTGGAAGGAGATAAAATCCAGCGGCGTTCCTTTTTCCCCCGAGGCGCGATTCCGTCCGCGCAGGCAGTGATTCAGAAACGCCTCAAGGAAGTCCCCGCCCTTTCCTCCCGCGAGATCCGGCCCGCCGACTTTCGCGCCCGGAATGGCCCGGCGCACCGCGCGGATGGCGTGGTCATGCAGCGCCCAGAATTCCTCCCGGGTGCCTTTCCAATAATCAATGTTGGGTTCATTCCACGTCTGCCAATACCAGCGCAGCACCTCCGCCTCGCCATAACGTTCCACACAATGTTTCGCCCATTGAAACACCAGCTCCTCCCACTTCGCATAGTCGTTCGGCGGATAGGCCCAGCCGCCGAAAAGCTCCGCATAGGATGACTGCGGAAAGTGGTGCCGGTAAGGGTCCGGTTTGATGGAAAGCGCCTGCGGCATGAACCCAATCTCCACATAGGGTCTGACGCCGTTTCCGCGGTAGGCATCGAAAATCCAGTCCACGAGGGTCCAGTCATAAACCGGATTTCCAGCGGCATCCTCGGTGTAGGCATTGGTGGATCCCCACTTCGGACCATGCTCGCCTTTGCCCGTGACTAGCAAATTGTGTGTGCGGAAGAAAACCTCATCCTTTTTCAAATTTCCCAGCTCGCCCAGCAATTCGCCTCCGTTTTTCATATACGCATAGTTGGGCTCATCCGCGCCGAAAAATCGCCATATGGGTTTCAGCGGGCCGGCGCTTTGCGCGGCATTCACCTGGAGCCGGACCGGGATTTCGGTCAGGACGGGAGCAGGCAGGGAGCCTTGATAGACCCGCACATAATCCACCACGAATTCATCCTCCCTGGTCGGGTTTTTTTCCCATGAATCCGTCTCCCCCGCCCACGCCGCGGCTTCGCAGCTGAGTTTCAAATAGCCCGGTTTTTGGCAGGGTCCCCGGGAGGGCGTGCGGCCCTTCTCCTGACTTCCCAGCCCTATCAGTTTGGTGCGTCCCACCTCGCGTCCGTCGAAAAAGGCGACATAGTAAGTTTCATCCCAATACAGGCCGAACCGATGGAATCCGCCGTCCCGCAACTCCGGCACGGGCGCAAGCGGGACGCCGGTGGAGTTGTGCTTTTCCTCATAGCCATTCCAATGAAAAGCCATGCCATAGCGCGGCTCGTGGGCCTGCTGGAAACTCTCCATGATGTCCGCCTCGATGCCTTCCCGCGTGTCCGCGCTGCTGACCTTTCCGCACATCATCCAGAACGCGGACCAATAGTCCGCTTTCATATCTTTCGGCAGTTTGGCCCGCGCTTCAAAGTAGCCATAGCGCTGTGCGAACATCGTTTGTGAGGGATCGTAATCCCGCTGGGTCCGGACCGCCGCGCAGTCATAACGCAGCACCGGATCATCACTCAGCCGGATGCCCAGATGCAGGGCCCCATCATGCACGGTGGCCAGCGATTTCACCCAACGGCAACTGCCCTGCCGCGGCATCTCGGGGGATTGCCATTTGGCGGGATCGAGTTCGTTGCCCTCGAATTCATCACTGAAAGTCAGCTTGAATGCCGAGAGGTCGAGCGGCGCCGGACCCGGTTTGGGGGCGGGGTTTTCCGGCGACGCGCCGGTGGCGAAGGCGGCGGTAAGAGTCAGGGTCAGGAAAAAAATGGATAGGGATTTGGACATATGATGACTTTCCAGTGGTTTGTTATAATGAATGTGGACGCTCAGTCCAGATGGATGATGCCCCGTCCGATGGCCAGGGTGGCGGCGCGGGTGCGGTCCACGGCGCCCAGTTTTTCAAGGATTTTCCTGACATGAAGTTTCACGAGGGGTTCGCTGAGGCGCATGGCGTCGGCGATTTCCTTGTTGGCGCGGCCTTCGACGATGTGCTTTAAAATCTCCAGCTCGCGCAGGATGAGGTCCGCCCGGAGGCCGCGCGCCTTGATTTTGTCCTCGATGCCCCGGCTGTAAACCTTGTCGCCCGCATGGACGCGGCGGATGGCCGAGAGCACTTCCGCGCGCGTCGCGTCCTTGG
Source organism: Verrucomicrobiales bacterium (assembly GCA_028293305.1). Taxonomy (GTDB): domain Bacteria; phylum Verrucomicrobiota; class Verrucomicrobiia; order Verrucomicrobiales; family V1-33; genus CAIZWU01. The sequence goes on from JAQGPD010000617.1 coordinate 18,631, forward strand.
TCAGGTAACCCTGCACGCCCGCCTCCTCCGCCCGGTGCACGTCCTCCTCGCCATCGTAAGCGGACAGCATGAGGATTCTGGCTTTGGGAAATTCACGGCGGATCGATTGCGCGGCCTCCGTCCCGCTGGCCCCCGGCAGGCGGTAGTCCATGGTCACCACATCCGGCCGGTGCTTGCGGAACTGCGCCAAAGCCTGGGCGGCGTCCTCGGCCTCGGCCACCACGCGCATGTCGGGTTCGCCATTGATGGGAACGGTCAGGCCCAGCCGGGCCATGAAATGATCGTCCACAATGAGGACGCTGATAGGGTTTTGATTCATGAAAGTGTCAGGGTGATGCGCGTGCCTGTGGAGGACTTGCTGTCGATTTCCAGCACCCCGCCCAGCCGCCGGGCGCGCTCCCGCATGCCCGCGAGACCGAGGTGCGTGCCGTCGGAGGAAAGGGTGTCAGGATCGAATCCGGTGCCGTCATCCCGGATTTCGACGCGGGTGCCGTTGTCCGGGAAATCCAGGCTGACGTGGATGTGTCCGGCGCGGGAATGCTGCGCGGCATTGGCCACGGCCTCCTGCACGATTCGCAACAATTCGTGCTCCGTCCTGACAGGAAGCCGCCGCCCGTTGCCGGCGGTGCTTTGGGAAAATTCCGCCCCGCCGCTCTGGGCAAGGGGCGGCAGAAATTCCGCGAAGGCCGCCGGCAATCCGCCCGCCTCCAACGTGACGGACCGCAGGTCGCGGATGGTCGTGCGGCTTTCCTGACGGCAATGGCGGAGCATGCGCTGCGCGAGATCCAGCCGCGCGCCCACCTCCGGTTTTTCCTGCAGGCGCGCGGTGGCGTCCTCCACGATCATGGACACGCCCATGAGCTGTTGCTCCATGGAGTCATGCCAGTCCCGGGCAATGCGCTGCCGCTCCTCGAGGACGGTCTCGCGCGTGAGTTTGAGGCGGATGATTTCCGTCTGCCGCGTGACCCGCCGCCTTAACAAAAACGCCCACGCGCTGACCGCTCCGGCCAACAAAACCAATCCGCCGATGATCGCCAGAAGGCGCCGGATCGTCCACCACGGCGGCCGCGCCAGGATCACCATATCATGAACGCCGCGCAGTTGAATTTGGAATCCATCGATCCAATCCGACCGAGAAAAATAACG
>JAQGPD010000016.1 GCA_028293305.1 Verrucomicrobiales bacterium
CGCCGCCGCTCCGCGCCCGGCCCAGAATCCCGTCGTCATCGGAACTCAGAAAGCCACGCCCGGCACCGCCGCCGCGCCCAATCCCTGACGGACGCAGGGGTTGGAATAATACCCGTTCCACCCAAGGAGGCGGCGACCAGCTTGGGATCACCGCATCCTGTCAGTGCGGGGAAACCCTGCAAAAGCTTAAGAGCGCACCTCTGCCCCGCCCCGGTCGCCTCAGGTCCCCAGCTCGGGCCCGCCGCCCTCGAAACCCTGCTGCTCCATTTTTTGATAGAGTTCGGTCACATCCTCCACGGCATCCCACACGTCCCGCGTCAGGTAAATCGGGGCCTTGGCCTGCACCGCCATGGCAATGCTGTCGCTGGGCCGCGCATCGATCTCCACGATTTTCCGTTCATACAGCTCATTCTCCGCCACCAGGATCAGCCGCGCGAAATACACGCCGTCCTCAAAATGATTGATGATCACCCGGTCCACCTTGGCCCCGAATCCGGCGAGCAGACTCCCTATCAAATCGTGGGTCTGCGGCCGCTCCCGCGTCTCTCCGCGCATGGCCATGCTGATGGCCAGCCCGACTCCGTGATCGATATAAATAACAAATATTTTCCGGGCATTCCCCAGAAACACGGCGCACCCTCCGCTGGTGGGGAGCACAGCTTTGACTTCGATTTCGACAACAGGTTGCACCTTGGCCATGAGAGTATCCGCGCACTAAACGCCGGGACGCCTCCAGGGCAATGGTGAATCCTGCCCTCCCCCGCCGCCGCGCCGCCCATCCCCCTTTACCACCGCCGCGCCGCGCCTTTCGGAATTTGCCCCTTTTCCCTCAATATTTTCCGCGATGGCACAGCGAAAGCGCCCCTTTATATTCTCACGTCATGCCCGCCGACTCCATCCGCATCGAACCCGCCACCATTGAGGACCTCTCAGAACTCACCGACCTTGTCATGTCCCTCATGGCCATCGAGGCCGACTTCAAACCCGATGCCGAGAAGCAACGCCACGGCCTGCAACTCATCCTCGAACAACCTTCCCGCGGACGCATTTTTGTCCTGCGGAATGACCACAAAGTCATCGGCATGGTGAACCTGCTCTTCACCATCAGCACCGCGGAGGGCGGATTTGTTATTCTCATGGAGGACGTCATCATCCGCCTGGAACACCGCGGCCAGGGCTACGGCACCCGACTCGTGAATCACGTCAAGGAATTCGCCGACAAAAAGGATTTCAAACGCATCACCCTCCTGACCGACCGCGTCAGCGAGGAATCCCAGCGCTTCTTCGCGCGCAATGGATTCGTCCTCTCCCACATGGTCCCCATGCGCCTCATGCTCGCCCACGAAATCAGCTAGCCCCCGACGGACAAAAGCCCCACGCAAGTTAGGCGGACCACCACGCCATCACCCGACCGCCCGATTTCACACACAACCCCCGGTCCAACGCACCCGACCGCAGAGCTGCGCACACAACTACTGGTCCGGCGCACCCGACCGCCCAGCTGCGCACACAACTCCTGGTCCGGCGCACCCGACCGCAGAGCGGTCAAGGAAGTTAGCCGGGGGTTTCAACCCCCGGTTAGGACACCGAACCTAACCGCGTCGCGTAGCGACGCCGGAAAAGATCGTCGCCAACATTAACAAACGCACCAAACCCACCCCGCCCACCCCACCCCACCCCACCCCGCCCTCATCCGCGTCCCCGCTCACCGCTCCGGCCGGTTCTCCGGCGCATCGGGATGCAACGCCGCCTCCTCCAATTCCTCCAACATCTTCTCCAACCGCGATCCAAAGCTCTCCGTGCTCAAACTCGACGACAACAAATCCGCCCACAACGGAAACGCCATCGGCGTCAGGCGCTTGGTGAAAACCTGCACAATACTCCGTTCGCGCAGCCCTTCCAGCGTCGCCTGCAGCCGGGTCAGCTCCAACTGCTGATCCAAAATCTCCCGCCGTGCCTGGGCAATCAACAGATTGTCAGGATCGTATTTGCAAAACACATCATAAAGCAGGCTGGAGGAAACCTGGAGCGACTTCGCCGTCTTCGGATTTCCCGGATAGCCCATCAGCACCAGACCCGCCACCCTCGCAATGCCCCGGAACTGCCGCTTGGCCAGTTCCGCCGTGTTCATGCAGGACAGCAAATCCTCCAGAAGGTTCTCCGTGCCAAGAAGTTGCCGCCACCGCGCCTCATCCACCGACAGGTCGTCCCGGCTGAATAATTCAAACCCGTAGTCATTGAAGGAAACCGTGATGCTGACCGTCCTCTCCCGCGCCATGCGCCACGCCACCAAGGTCCCCAAACCTTCATGCACCAGCCGCCCCGCGAATGGATAGACATACACATGGTTTCCCTCACGGCTGGTCGTTTCCTCTATTAAGAGCTGATTCCGCCGGGGCACCACCGACCACGCTTTCTGCAACTCCAGGATAGGCGCGAAAAGTTGTAATTCCGGATCCCTCAAATCCCCGTCCCCCGCCTCCTCCAGCTTCCGGCTCACCGCGGACGCCAGCTCGGTGGAAAGCGGACTCTTGCCGCCCTGCCAGGATGGAATCTGCCCGGACTGACGCTTTTTCGCCGCGTCCTTCACCACCGCTTTCAAGTCCCGATACCTTACCAACTCCAACCTCCTGCCGCTGAAAATAAACAAGCCGCCCGGTTTGATTTTGGAAATAAACCATTCCTCCACCGACCCCAGCCGCCGCCCGCCGGCATATTGGATGGAAATAGCGGTATCACTGGAAATGGTCCCGATGCTCAAGCGGTGCAGCCGCGCCAACCGATCGTCGGCCATATGATAGTGGCCATTCTCCACCTGGACTTTGGCGAACTGCGGATAGGCCCGCAAGGCCCGGCCGCCGGTGGTGATGAAACCCAGCAGCCATTCCCAGGACGCGTCGTCCAGCTCCTCGAAAGCATGCGTGGACATGACTTCCCGCCGCATGGCCTCCGCTTCAAAACCACCTCCCGCGGCGACTGTTAGCAAATGCTGCGCCAACACATCCAAAGTCATCCGCAGGGGCCGCCGCGCCTCCACTTTCCGCTCCGCCAGGGCCCCGCGCGCGGCGGCGAATTCCACCAACTCGAACGCATTGGTCGGCACGCCGAACACGCGGCTCACCGCCCCCGGCCGATGCCCGCTGCGCCCCGCCCGTTGCATCAGCCGCGCCATGCCCTTCGGACTTCCCACCTGGATCACCTGGTCCACCGGCGAAAAATCCACGCCCAGGTCCAGGCTGCTGGTGCACACCACACACTTCACGGACCCCTCCCGCAGCCGCTCCTCCGTCACCGTCCGCTCCGCCTTTTCCATGGATCCATGATGCATCGCCAAATCCGCAGCCCACTCCGGCCGGTATTCCAAAAGCGCCTGATACCACAACTCCGTCTGCGACCGCGTGTTCGTGAATAACAAGGTCGTCCCCGCCTGCTCGATCTGCCCCACCACCGCCGGCACCATGCGCGTCCCCAGATGCCCGCTCCACGGAAAACGGTCCATCCCGTCAGGCAATAACGTTTCAATCCTGACATCCTTCCGCGCCTCCCCGGTCACGATCACCCCCTCCTCGGCCCGCGTGCCCAGCAACACCCGCATGGCCTCCGGCAGATTGCCGATCGTCGCCGACAATCCCCACAATCTCAGCCCCGGATTCCATTCCCGCAGGCGCGCCAGACACAGTTCGGTCTGCACGCCGCGCTTGCTGGATAACAACTCATGCCACTCGTCCACGATCACCGCGTCCACTCCTGACATGCGCTCCCGCGCGTCGCCATAACTCATCATCACTGACAAACTTTCCGGCGTGGTCACCAGTCCCTCCGGCAATCGTTTTTTGAGCTGCGTGCGGATTTTCTGTGACGTGTCGCCGGTTCGCATCTCCACCGTCCAGTCCAAGCCCAACGCCGCCAGCGGCTCCCGAAGGCTCTGCGTGGTATCCACCGCCAAAGCCCGCAGCGGCGTCAGCCACAACACCTTCAATCCCGCCGTTCTCTTGGATTTCGTCTCCGCCAATGCCCCCGCCAAAGGCCCCAGCCAGGCCGCCAGGGTTTTCCCCAATCCCGTCGGCGCATGGATCAATCCACTGCGCCCCGCCGCATACGCCGCCCACACTTCCTTCTGAAATTGGAAAGGCTTCCAACCACGCCCCTCAAACCATTTTTGAATCTCTGACATCCCCCACATCTACGTCCTGCAAGCCTTCCCAGCCAGCCGGAATGCGTTTTTGCAGCGGATAAAACCTCCCCGCCCACCGCCAAAAAACCCGGGTTTCACGGCCACAACAAAGGATGCTCCCTCCAATACGCAAACCGCCGCCGCACCTCCTCCAGGATTCCCGCCCCGGCCTCGGCACCGCTTTCACCTGCTTCATCACCGCCACCGCCCGCCTCGAAAAACCGGTCCGCCCACCGATCCACCTTCGCCGCCTCCTCCCAATCCGCAACGTTAGGCTCCGGACACGCCGCGCCATCCGCAAAACGGTTTCCTGACAAAACTTCCAGTTGTCCTGCCAAAGTCAGCGCGGCGAAATCCACGCCCCTTCCGTGTCCCGCGGAGCCTTCCCCGGCAAACCCGGCACCCTCCCCGGCAAGGCCCCGCAGCGATTCCGGTAAAGCTGCCGCCACCCGCGTCCAAGCCATTCCGCATCGCTTCCGCTCCGCCCCCGCATCATACCGGTCAGCCGGCACCGGCAGCCCGGCATACGTGCCCACCAGGGAGCACCCGATCCCTGACAAATTCTCCGCCACCCCCGGCACCGCCCGCGCCAACAAAGGTTTCCCCAACGCCGCCGCCTCCAAATACGGCAGCCCGAACCCCTCCTGCAATGAAGGCATCACCACAACATCCGCCGCCGCCATCAGCGCCTTCATGCTCCCGCCAAACCGCGCCCCGCCCGCGGCTTTTCCATCCATCACGGATGGGAA
>JAQGPD010000058.1 GCA_028293305.1 Verrucomicrobiales bacterium
CGCCGCCGCCGCGCCCTCGGTTTTTACTTTTTCCAATCCGGCGGACCGCCTGGCCCCGGCTTCCGGCCCCGCGATCCTGACATACTTCGACCCGGCCCTGACGGGTTGGGCGCCCGGCCCGGTGGCCTTCGGATCCGCCTCCAGCTTCGGCCTGCCACCCATGACCGGCGGCGATCCCGAGGTGATGAGCTTCCCGGCTTTCGCCCAGGGGGAAGGCCTGCAACTGGCGCACGGGGCTTTGCCTAACGGATCATATGGGGACACCAGCGGGCTCGTCTCCAACTACACGGTGATCTATGATGTGTATTACCCCGCGGCCAGCGATGCAAAGTGGCGCGGTCTTTTGCAAACGAATCTGGGGAACAGCGACGATGGTGAATTTTTTATCGATGACACCATAAGCGGAGGCGTCGGCATCAACGGAAATTACCGCGGGAAAGTCGTCCCCGGCCAGTGGCACCGCATCGCCATTTCCGTCCGCGCGGCGGAAGGCGAAGGCCAGGCGCAACGTTATATTGACGGGCAATTCGTGGGAGCCATCGGCACCACCGGCACGCCCCTGGAAGGGCGGTTCGGCCTGCAGGCGGAGGCGCTTCTGCTGACGGACAATGACAATGAAACGGCCCCCGGTTTCCTGGCAGGATTTTATTTCAATGACCGCGCCATGAACGCGGCGGAGATCTCCGCGCTGGGCGGACCGCACGCCTCCGGGCCGAATTTTCCGGGTGCTCCGGCCCCCGCCTATGCTGAGAAAATGGCGCGCCGTCCCCTGGCGCTGGGGCATCGCGGCGGCGCGTATGGATCCGCTCCTGACAATACCCTGGCCGCCATCCGCAAGGCCTTCCTCGACGGCGCGGCAGGCGTGGAGGTGGACACCCGCCTGACCGGGGACGGGGTGGCCGTTTTGTTCCACGACGCCACGGTGGACCGCACGACGAATGGCACCGGACCGGTGGACAGCTTCCTGCTCGCGGACCTGCAGGCGCTGGATGCGGGCTCGGAATTCGACCCCGCCTTTGCCGGTGAAAAAGTGCCCACCCTGACGCAGGCCCTGACAGAAGCGAAGGGAAAAGGAATCGTCTATCTTGATATCAAAACCGGCGGCCAGGCCAGCGCCTTCGCCGCGGCGGTCGCGGCCTCCGGCTTCCCTCTGGCCGACCTCTGGTTCTGGACGCCGGGCGATGCCGCCTATGCGGAGGAAATCCGCACCGCCCTGCCAGGCGCCAAAATCCTGTGGGGAAATCCGGACGCGTCCTGGAGCACGGACCCGGATTATTTCACCAACCTGCGGGCCATCGGCGTGATCGGGTTTTCGATAGGAAACGGCACCGGCACGCCGGACCTCGCTTTCGCCACCAAGGCCAAACAGGAAGGCTTCATTGTGGAGGTTTACACCATCAATGATCCTGACACGATGATCCGCTGCGCGGCGGCGGGAGTGGATTACATGGAGACGGATTTCCCTGCCACGCTCGTCGCGCTGCAGCCCGCGCAGGTGGCCAAAGCCAGCAGTCCGCTCCCGGCCACGGCGGCCACCGTGACGTCCCCGTCCACGGTGCTGCGCTGGGTGACAGGCACGGGCTCGACCGCGCACCGCATCCATTTCGGCACGGCGAATCCGCCGCCTTTTGTGGTCGAACAAACCAGCGATCTCTATCAAACTCCTGTATTCGCAGCGGGCCGGACGTATTACTGGCGCGTCGATGAAGTCACGCCTGGCGGCACGGTCACGGGCGATGTGTGGAGCTTCACCACGCCGCCGCCGGCGAATGGCAACAAGCAGGAATGGGAGTTTGACGGCGCGCTGACTTCGTCGCTGGGCAATGGCGGCCTGGCCTTTGCGGACGGAGCGAACACGGAGGCGCTGTGCAGCTTTGAAACGACGGATGACGTGAACGTCCCCAACATCGCGGGCACGTCCGCCGGTTATCTGCGGTTGCCCGGTTTCACGGATCCCCTGCATGGCCTGGCGCTCTCCCTGACAGGTATTCCCGCCAACGGCGGCGGCAATTTCATCAATCGATACAGCCTCGTCTTCGACATCAATCTGCCGAGCCCCGGCAGCTGGTTCTGCTTCTTCAACACCGATGCCAACAATGGAAATGACGGCGACTTTTTCCTCAATAGCGGCCGCGCGCTGGGGATTGGCGCGCTGGGTTATTCCGCGGGGAATGTCATCCAGCCGGGCGCCTGGCACCGCGTGATTTTCGCGGCGGACCTTCCCGCCGGCACGGTCACGACCTACGTGGATGGCGTGCCGGTCCGCACCCGCACCGGCGGGGCCCTGACAGATGGCCGCTTCGCGCTGAATCCCGGCACCGCCGCCGGTCCGCACCTGCGGCTTTTGAATGACGAGGACGGCGAGACGAGTGAGGTTTTGATCAACGCCTTCGCCTTCACCGATATCCCGCTCAGCGCCACCCAGGCGGCGGAACTCGGCGGCGCCCGCGCGGGCGGCATCTTTTTCACCACCCCCGCCGCGCTGCCGCCCCTGACGATCCAACGCGCCGGCAACAACATCACTCTGACATGGCCCGCCGCCGCCGGACGCCGCCTGCAACGCGCCACCGCGCTGAGCGGCTGGACGGATGTGCCAGGCACGGCCGGCTTCGGCACCCACACGGAAACCATCGTCCCCGGCAGCCGCGTCTTTTTCCGTGCGGTGGAATAAATCCCGTATTAAAATCCGCCGTGGTCTTCGTATAGGTATTTGATTTCTTAACCATAGCATCCCGCACAAGCCGCCGGTCCAACTCCAACTGCAACTTTACTAACACGACGAGAAAGACGACCAATCCAACGGCGGCAAAGCCGACGGAAACCATGGCCACGACCACGACAAAGATAACGGCCCACAGCCACACTGCCAACCCAGCCAATCCCTGCCACTCCCAAGCTCACTCCGCCCGCTTTGTGCGGGATATAAACCAGCAAACCATTCCTATCCAAATGCCGCGCGGGGTTTGACCCGGTCCCGCCGGGTGTTCCACCTCCGCTTTTTTCCAATCATCCCACCACCATGAAACCAACCACCACCCACGCGCTTTCCGCGCTCTTCGCCGCCGCCGCCCTGCTGGCCGGGACGCCCGCCACAGCCTCCGCCGCCGCCACCGCGATCAATTTCAACGGTGCCATCAACAATGTCACCGGCCCCGGCTCCATGGCCGCGGTCGGCGGTCTCGTCACGACGTTCAACACGATCAGCGCCTTCGGCATCGCCCCCATGGCCGGCGGCGACCGGCAGGTGATGTCCTTCAGCGGACTCGCCCCCCTGAACGCCAGCGGGCTGCAGTTCACCCATGCCACGGCGGCGCCTAACACCACGGGTTACACGATCCTGATGGATGTTTATTACACGTCCATCCCGAACTACGTGAGCCTCCTGCAGTTGGACAATGCAAACGACGGCGACCTCTTCGCCCGCGGCAGCGGCGCGGCGGGCATCAACAGCGATTACGCCGGGGCCAGCCTGACTTCCGGGAGTTGGCATCGCATCGTGGCCACGGTGGATAATTCCCTGGCCATCGATTTCCTCAAAATCTACGTCGACGGCACCCAGATCAATGGCGTGGATGGTTATGACTCGGCCCGCTTCGACCTGAGCGATCCGTCATTCCTGGTCTTTGCCGATGAGGACGGTGAAACCGCGGCGGGCTACATCAGCCAATTTTATTTCGAGGACCGGGCTCTGGCCGGCTCGGAAGTTCAAGCTTTCGGCGCTGCCAGTGCGGCGGCCATTCCTGAGCCGTCCGGACTGATGTTGGGTGCTGCCGCCGGGTTGGCGTTGGTGGGCAGGCGCCGGCGTCGATCGAGTTAGGGTTGGGGTTATTGGAGTGGGGCTGGTGGGGAGAGAACCGGGGAACTGGGGCTTTGGGGAACCGGGGCTCTGGGGAACCGGGGCTTTGAGAACCGCACAGAGGACTGTGCGGACCACTCTGTTGGCGGATTACTCTGTTGGCGGGTTACTTGTTTGGTTGGCGGGCGGGAGGTGATGGGTGATCACGAAAAAAGGAGCAGTCCGCGATGATGCGGGCTGCTCCCTTGTTTTGTCCGGCGGTGGACTTCAGGGCTGGCCGGAGTTTGGGAAGATGTTATTTCTTCTCGTCGGGTTTGGTTTCAGTCGTTTTCTTTTCCTCGGGCTTTTTGTCGTCGGTTTTCTTCTCGTCCATTTTCTTGTCGTCGGCCTTTTTGTCATCGGCTTTCTTGTCGTCGGCTTTCTTGTCATCAGCCTTCTTTTCGTCCTTCTCACGGCCGGGGCGGACGGCTTTGAAGTCGGAAACCTTCAGGTCTTTGTTTTCCTTGATGGCTTTGCCGATGTCGCTGCGGGAGATCTTGGTGGCGGTGCTGAGGATGGCTTCGACACCTTTGTCGGTTTTTTCCGCTTTCTCCACGCGGACACCTTCGATGCTGGCGAGCCAGGTTTTCACGTCGGAGACAGCGGCGTCATCCTTCGCGCCTTCGATGGTGACGGCGAATTCATTGCGGACTTCTTTTTTGTCGTCCTTCTTGTCATCCTTTTTCTCGGTCCGGCTCTTGCGCTCCGGTTTGTCGGTTTTTTTGTCAGCGGCGGAGGCCATGGCGGTGAAGCCGAAGAGCGCGGCCAGCAGGATCGTGATTTTCATAAATAAATTGGGTTGGGAGTGTGGTCGGGGAGTTATGGGGTTGGTTGCGGGATTCCGCCCGGTTGGGACGAATTCCTGACCGAAATTATTCAGCCCGCTTTCATTTGGCAAGACCATCCTTCACCGCTCATGCGGATGCGGATGCGGATGCGGATGCGGAAACGCACACCGCCCGGATCCCGTGGGCCAGGGCCTGGACCGCCAGGGTGATCTCCGGCTCCGTGACGCAAAGCGGCGGCATGAGCACGAGGGTGTCCCGGATCGGACGCGTCAGCAGTCCCGCCTCCCGCGCCGCCACACAAACCCGGGCGCCGGTCTGCTTTTCCCAGGCATGGGCCCGCCCGGAGGAAACGTCCTCCATGAGGTCGATCCCGGCAATCAGACCACATTGCCGCACCGCGCTGATTTTGTCAGGAAACTCCGTTTTCAACAGCGAGAGTTCATGCGTCAGACGGGCGATTTTCGCGGGGAGTTTCGTCAGGGTCTCCTCCCGGCGGAAGACCTCCAGACTTGCCAGGGCGACCGCGCAGGCCAGCGGATTCCCCGTATAGCTGTGACCATAAAAGAAGGTTTTCAGCTCCTCGTATTTGCCCAGAAAAGCCTCGAATATTTTTTCTTTTGTCAGGGTCGCGGCCAGAGGCATATAGCCGCCGGTCAGTCCTTTGGCTATACATAGAAAATCCGGCACCACCCCTTCGTGTTCACAGGCGAACATCCGCCCGGTGCGGCCGAATCCCGTCATGACTTCATCACAAATCAGCAGCACCCCGCGTGCATCGCACCACCGCCGCAGCGCGGTCAGCATGCCCGCCGGCCACAGCTGCATCCCGGCACTTCCCTGCACCATGGGCTCCACGATCACCGCCGCCACCGTGCGGGAAAAATCCTCCCCCGCGGCATCCAGTTCCGCCATTCCCTCAAAATGCCGCGTCTCCAAGCCAAACCTCCGGAACCGGTCCGCAAACACCCCGATCCCCCCCAATGTGGCCGCCGCCATGGTGTCGCCATGATAGGCATTCGTGAACGCCGCGAACCGCGTGCGGCCGGGGCTCCCGGTCAGTTGGTGATATTGCAGGGCCATTTTCACCGCGCACTCGATCGCCGTGGACCCGTCATCACTGAAAAAAACCCGGCTCAGCGTGCCCTCCGGCCAGAGCTCCACCAAGGCCCGCGCCAGCCGCGTCGCCGGTTCATTGGAAAACCCGAGCGCGGAGACATGCGCTATCTTCCCGGCCTGATCCCGCAAGGCCGCATCCAGCACCGGATGCCGATGCCCATGCACATTGGTCCAAATCGTGGAATTCCCATCCAAATACCGCCGGCCCTCATGATCCGTCAGCCATGCCCCCTGGCCGCCGGTGATAAAAAGTGGCTGATGCCCCGCATCCATCCAGTCCCCCATCTGGGTAAAGGGGTGCCAGGCATGGTTTTTATCCCAAGCAGTCAGTCTGGCCAATTCATCCGGTTCCATGCCCCATCGCATCCGCCCCCGCCCCTGTGCTGTCAACAGCCCCAAGGAAGGCGGGCCTCCTTTCAGCCCGCGCCGCTTCCGCTCAAATTTTCCGCCGGCCCGCTCCGCCCCTCATCCCTGGACCGCGCCCCGGACTTCCACCCGGCCCCCGCCCTCCCAAGCCAATAATATATTCCCTCTCCCATCTCCTGCCAATTTCCCACAAAACAACCATTAGCTGCCTCCGGAAAAAAACCTCCTGCTTTCATGCCTCTTTCATCCGCTTCAACCCCATGATCCCCGGGTCCATTCCCACCGGATATCAGTTACAAATAACAGTGAGGTCCCGGTTGATCCGGGAAATAAAATGGTTATTTCATAAAGTCCCCCCCTCCAATATGTCCCGTTCATCATCGTCCGTTTCGAATGGGCGCTCCCACGTCGCTGACTGGGAACGCACCCAGCGCGCCCGCGTTTGGAAAGGCCAGGGCCGCCTTGTCCTGATCGCCCTTCTCGCCGTCACCAGCTACATCGCCCTGCCCGCCACCATCTATTTCACCTTCCGCCTCATGACGGAAACCGGGAACCGTTGGCACCAGTGGACCGTCATCTCCCTCACCACCCTGATGGTCAGCCTCATCGTCGGCACCATCCTCAGCGCCATGACCAAATGCGCCCTCTGCCACGGCAATCCCATGCTCGGCAAAAATTGCCGCAAGCACACCCTCGCCAACAAAATCCCCTTCTTCACCTACCGCGCCTCCGCCGTCCTCCACCTCCTCTTCACCGGCCGGTTCCGCTGCATGTTCTGCTCCACACCCTTCCGGCTTGGGAAAAAAAGCTAGGGGAAATTGGGAAATGGGAAATTTGGAAATAGGAAATTTGGAAATAGGAAATTAGGAAATGGGAAATTAGGAAATCGGAAAGAGCCACGTGCCCTGCGGACCTCTTTCAATTGGCTAGGTCCTTTTCGTGATTTTCGTCCTTTTCGTCCTTTTTGTCCTTTTTGTCCCTCTCCTCCCGTTCCGCCCCCTCCGTCCCCCATCCCTCCCGGCAGAAAAGTCCCGCCGTGACATCCGCCGCATTTGTGCAAACCGTGGCCGTCAGCTGTTGACGCCCACCTCCCGTGCCCCGCCGCCCTCACTTTGCCTACGTCTTCGAGCGATTCCCCTCGTTCACCCAAACCTTCTGCGCCCGCGAAGTCCTTGAACTTCAACGCCAGGGCACCCGTCTCCTCCTCTTCTCCATCCGCAGCACCGAAGCGGAATCCCTCCGGCACTTCCCCGCCGAACTCCTCCGCCAAGTCATCACCCTGCCCCCCACCGACCAGCTCACCCGCGAAGTCGAAGACCTGAAAAAAAACCGGCAGCTCCCTCAATCCCTCGTCCTCACCCTCCGCGAATGGGGCGACCGACCCGACAAACCCCGACTCTACGAAGCCGCCTGGATCGGCCAAAAACTCCGCTCCGCCGGCATCCACCACATCCACACCCACTTCGCCGGACTCGCCGCCCGCACCGCATGGTGGATCCGTCAATTTTACGGCCCCAGCTACAGCTTCACCGGACACGCCAACGACCTCTTCTGCCCCGATAACA
>JAQGPD010000061.1 GCA_028293305.1 Verrucomicrobiales bacterium
GGCCAAGGAAAAACAATACAAGCTCGACGGACCCTTGCCGTGGCAGGTGGCGCGTTGGTGGGGCGATGCCCTGCGCGGGGATTTCCGGGACTCGATGAAGTCGAAAAATTTCACGGTGGCCGAGATTTTGAAACAAAGCCTGCCGGTCAGCTTCACGCTCGGAGCCGTGGCCTTCGTGCTCGCGGCCAGCGGCGGAGTGACGGTGGGAGCCTTGGCGGCCGCGAGGAAAAATGGATGGCCGGACCGGCTGGCCATGACGGGTGCGCTGCTGGCGATTTCCCTGCCGACCTTTGTCACCGGGCCGCTTCTGGTCATGGGTTTCGCGCTGACATTGGGGTGGTTTCCGGTGGGCGGCTGGACTAGTTTGAAGCATGTCATTTTGCCATCGATTTGTCTGGCCATCCCTTACGGGGCCTACGTCGCCCGACTGATGCGAAACAGCATGGTCGAGGTTTTGAGCGCGGACTTCATCCGCACGGCGCGCGCGAAGGGACTGCCCGAGCGGAAGGTCATTTTCAAACATGCGCTGAAAGTCGCGATCCTGCCCGTGGTGAGTTATTTGGGGCCGCTGGCCGCCGGGCTGCTGACGGGAAGCGTGGTCGTGGAAAGCATTTTCGGCATTCCGGGTGCGGGGCAGCATTTTGTGAATTCGATCCTGAACAAGGACGGGTTTTTGCTCATGGGGGCGGTGGCGGTTTATTGTGTGCTGCTCGTGGTGCTGAATTTTTTCGTGGACGTTATTTACTGCATTTTGGACCGGCGGATTAAACTGTATGAGTAGCGCCGCCCTTTCCATATCCGCCCCCGGCCGCGCCGCCGCGGAACCACTGACCGGCTGGGAACGCCTGAAACTGGACCGCGTGGCCATGGTGTCGCTTTTCATCCTCGTGCTTTCGGCGGTGATCTGCTTTCTCCTGCCGCCGCTGATGGACGCCGCGCGGAACACGCCCAGCGCTTTCACCTACAGCCCGCCGGGCACGCAGGTGACGGGCACGGACGGCAACGTCATTTATAATGCATGGCTCGGGACCGATGCGCGGGGACGCGATGTTTTTTTCCGTGTGCTTTCGGGAGGACGGGTTTCGTTGGTGGTCGGCCTTTGCGCGGCGGCGGTGAGCCTTTTCATCGGGACCCTGGTGGGCATGACGGCGGGATTTTATGGAGGAAAAATCGACGGATTCCTGATGCGGATCGTCGATGTCCTCTACGCCAACCCCCGCGTGCTGTTCGTGCTTATTCTCATCAGCGCGCTCACCGGACCGCTCAATATCTGGATCACCGACGCGCGCAATTGGGCGGAGGCGCATAATTATATGTCGCTGAAAACCTGGGTGGACGGCACCATTCCCTACAAGCGGACCATCATTTTGATCTTCTGCCTCGGCTTCATCGAGTGGCTGACCATGGCGCGAATCGTCCGCGGTCAGGTGCTTGTCCTGAAGGAGCAGCAATTCATCGCCGCCGCCCGCGTGCTCGGTCAAAGCCAATGGAAAATCATGATCCGCCACCTCCTGCCGAATCTGTGGACCGTGATCCTCACCTATCTCACGCTCACCGTGCCCGTCGTGGTGCTGGACGAGAGTTTTCTCAGCTTCCTCGGGCTCGGGATCGAGGAGCCGGCGTCCAGTTGGGGCACGCTTTTAAAGGAAGGCGCCAGCGCGCTGAATCCGTTGGTCTCACGATGGTGGCTGCTCGTCAGCCCCGCCGCCGCGATGGGCATCACCTTGCTGGCGTTGAATTTTTTAGGAGACGCCTTGCGCGACGCTTTCGATGTGCGTTAATAGAGCCGCACCGGGTCTCCGGAAACGATGGAACTCTCAACGAATCTTAGAAATAAGACTTGCTGAAATTCTGGAATTTCCTATTTTGCGGCACCTGATGCACTACCGGCGGGCATAGCTTAGTGGTAAAGTTCCAGCCTTCCAAGCTGGCCAGGCGGGTTCGATTCCCGCTGCCCGCTCCACTCCCGCACCAGGCGATTTCCGTCGCCATGCGCCGCTTCAACGCCTTGTTCTCACTCAGCCTGATCGCGGGTCCGGGGATATTGTTCGCCACAGCCCCGCTTTCCCACGCGCAAGCCAAGGCGCCGGCCACCGCGACCGCGACCGCCACGGCCCTCCCGCCTAAATCCGGCGCCCAAACCGCCGCGCCGGTGCCCGGACCATTGCCCACGGGGACTCCGGATTGCCGCGGGACTGTGGAAACCATGAAGGCGGATTTCGCCCGGGAGCCCGGCCGCGTCCTCCTGGCCGTGGAGGACGCCCTCACCACCCAGGAAACCTGTGTCTGCCCAGTCGTCAGGGCCGCAGTGGATTTCGTGGGCAGCGATTCCGCCCTAACCGCGCAAATTGTCGTCACTTCCATCCGCGCCGTCCCCTCCGCCGCCGCCCGCATCACCGAATGCGCCATTTCCCAATCACCGGAGGCCGCCGAAGCCATCCGCTCCGCGCTGGCCAGGGAACTGGGCGTCCCCTCCCCGGAATGGCTGAAGCCTTCCGCAACAACTTCCATTGTGTCCGAGCCAGCCCCGGTGGATCCGGCCGCTGTGGCCAACGCCATTGAAAAAAATTCCGTCACGCCCATTTCCCCCGAAGGTCAGGAGCCCGAGGCGGATTACGGGTTTGGTGGAGATGACTGGCCAACAGTGAATGTTTCTGGAATTTATGTCCTCTCCATGGCCGGAAATGGAGTTAGGACGGCCCCGGTTTTGCCGTCGCGGCTCTCTGAACAGGTGTTTTCAGGCAAAAAAAAGACTGTTCACTCCCCCATTCTGCCCGTCACACCCAATATTCCGCAATAAACCTGACGATTTTTTAAACAATTGCCTTGAAAGAAAGCCCCTCCGCTGGCAGATTGCCGCGACTTCCGGCATAAAATAATTGTCGGATCACCAGAATTCCCCCTCCTGAACCGGTTTTCCATCCCACTTCCCATGAAACGAAACCTTTGCCTGCTCTCAGTCGCCTCGCTCGCCGTTTTAAGCTCCAGCGTCCACGCCCAAGGCCTTCTCAGCCTCGGCCAACGGGATGAATTCGAAAAGAAACTCCCTTTTTCCGTGACGGTGGGACTCGGTGCCGGTTGGGACTCCAATGTCAACCTCAGCAGCAGCGACGAGCAGGACAGCATGTTCTACAAAGGCACGCTCATCGCTGAATACAGCACCGGAGACCGCCGCACCTCGTATTCCTTCGGCCTGACCTACAATCCTTTCTATTACGTCGACGCCCCGGAAGGCGTGGATGACTTCCAGCAAAGCGCCAGCGTCAACTTCGCGCTCCGCCATCGGGTAAGTCCCCGTCTGACCATCACGGACAATCTCTACTTCGCCTACGAATTCGAGCCGAACTATCAGATCGGCACCTCCGTCGCCCGCCGCACACAGCCTTACATCTACGGATACAACAACCTGAATGTGTCCTACGCCTGGACCAAGCGCTTCTCCACCGTCACCGGATACACAATCTCCGGAATCGATTATGACGATGACTCCGAAGCCGGTGAGAACTACATCTCCCACATGTTCTCCCAGGACTTCCGCTACGCCTTCACGAAGGTGACCACCGGTGTGCTGACCTATCGCTACGGCCTAACCGAATACGATAACAACTACGGCGACTACACCAGTCAATACTTCCTCGCTGGTATCGACCACTCCTTCAGCCGCCGCACCACCGGCAGCTTCCGCGCCGGTGCTGAAGTGCGCGACCGCGACAATGGCGGCAGCTCCACCAATCCTTACGTGGAAGCCAGCTTCTCCCACAGCGTCGCTAAACAAACCTATGTCCGTTGGTATGGCCGTTATGGATTCGAAGACGCCGACATCGGCAACTCCACCGAACGCAGCTCCCTCCGCACCGGCATAAGTGTTCAACAGCGCTTCACCAACCGCCTCGCCGGCAACCTTGGAGCCAACTACATTCACGACGAATTCGAAGGTGGTTCCGACTCCTTCAACGACGACATCGTCGAAGTCAGCGTCGGACTCGACTTCAACGTCTATCGCAATCTGGTTCTGAACGCTGGCTATTCCTTCACCACCACTTCCTCGGATCTTGAAAACCGCGAATACGACCGCAACATCCTTTCCCTTGGCATGACCGCCAAATTCTAAAATTGGCAGCCTCCGGGTTGAACGACCTCCGCCCTCACAGTGTCTTTTGATGCTGTGAGGGCTTTTACTTTACAGAAGCCATTCCTGGCGGTAAACAAACACCGCCCAAACCTTCCAC
>JAQGPD010000321.1 GCA_028293305.1 Verrucomicrobiales bacterium
GCACGGGGACTTTTTTAAAGGCGGAACCCATCACGCCTGGAATGCTATACAAATCAGCCAGGCGTTCATTGATGATCACAAAATCGGACGCCACCAGATTCCGGGCAGGCAGGTTTTTCTCCAACAATTCCCGGAAGAAAAGCCGCGTCTCCTCCTGAGCGGATTCGGCGACAAAGTCATCCAGGTAATACTCCGCATACAACGCGCTGTCAGGCGAGGTCGCGGCCATGCGCCTGAGATCCAACCAGTAATCGAGGAATGCCTCCACAAATCGGCCGACCTGCGGGGAGTCCATGAGCCGGTCCGTTTGTTCCCTGAGCACTGCGGGATCGCGCAAACGGCCCGCCGCCGCGGTGGCGCGCAATGTTTCGTCAGGAACGGAATTCGTGAGGAAAGAAGCCAGTCGTCCCGCCAGCGCAAAATCCGTCAGGGGACCCGGCTCTTCATACCAATAGATAAACTCCGGCGAACACAAAACCGCCGTATAGCCCGCCAGCATGGCATCCGTGAAGTTGCTGCCGGTTTCCATGGCCCGTCGGATCACGGGAAGGAATCGTCCGGATGTCGCGGCATCCACCGGACGACGGTAAACCCTATCCAAAAATCGGTTCAACAGCCTGACCGAATCCTCGGCGGGGTTTTTGGAAATGACCTCCACCTTGCCAGGGCCGTCACCGCCCTTCAGGGGCAGGTCGCCGAATAGCAAGTCGTGACCAGCCGTGGGCCAGCGGTCGTGGAGTGGCCCCTCCACCTCCAGCCAACGGAAGCTGACTCCGGGCTGACCCTCCGTGGTGGCCAGGGGATTTTGCCAGGCGGGAGGGCGTGAACGGAACAGCCTGACCGCATCCGGGCGGATTTGTTCGCCGGCCTCCAACCAGACCTCCAGTTCGCGGACCACGGGCTCGGTTTCCACATCGAAATTCCCAAGCTTCCTCAACAATCCCGGAGGCATGACTCCGTAGACCGTGATGGGTTCGGAGCGTCGGCCCCGGCTGACTTCATCCAGATCCGGCACCCACCAGCGCTTTCCTTTTCCCGGTCCCACCCAGATCGAATGGGCCATGATGCGGATGCGGTATTTGCCGGAAACCGGCGCCTTGAACTTATTCCACTGCGGCTGGAGTGGCTCATAACTGCTAGCCACCACTCCCATTCCCTCCTGTTCCCTGACATCCGGGGAGGCGTCCCCGGCGGTGACGGGTTCTTTGCCGGCGCGCACGCCAGGCTGCGGAGCGAATCCCAAAACCGGAAAAGTCGCGCGCTCGGGCGACTGATTGAACTCCCCGAATTTCATGGGGCCGGTCCAGCTGCCATCGTCGCGGGAGTAATAGCGGGTCGTTTTTGTCTCCGGCTGGGTCGGGCGCGGCACCATCACCTCGCGCAGGATCGCGTCGGCGGTTTGCAGATACCTGGCCATCTGCACATGGCTGACATCCAGCGCTTCGCCGGTGCGGTTGAAGCGGTGGGCCTCGCCATCCTCGGGCAAGCGGTCGCGGATCTGCAGCCAGGGCGCGGCGAAAAGATCGCGCAAGGCATTTTCATATTCATAGCGGTTCAGCCGCCGCTCGACGGACCGGCCGCTGCGCGCGGTGGATTCGGTCTCCGCCAGGAGCAGGTCCTTTTTCAGTTCCCCCAAAAACGCCGCCCGCGCGCCGGCCTCCGGTTGGGACTTGTCCCTGGGCGGCATCTCGCCGGATTCCACGCGATCGAAAACCCGGACCCAGCGTTCCATGGTCCGCGGATTCGCCAGGTCACGGTCCAGCGAATCGAAATCCAAATCGCCCTTTTTCATTTCCGCATCGTGGCAATCCGCACAGGACGTTTTGAGAAAAGCGTTCCGCTCCTCCGGGACCGCCGCCGGTGCGATCGCCCCAAGGATGAACGCGAACACCACGCCAAAAACCGCGGCCCGCGCCGTCACGGCGGGAAATAGGGGTCCGGAATGGGACAAGGAAAAAATCATACAGTAATATATAGGGCCGGATTATATAGGGCCGGAATGTTGGGCCGGAGAATGCGGAAACCTTCCGCCGGGCACCGGAAGCAGCAGGAACTCCGCCCGTGACGCCGAGACACTGCCCTATACGGGAAAAATCGGGCTATGCTTCCTCTTGATCCCGAAATTTCCGCATTCCGCCGCTTGTGAAAAATTTCACAAATCGACCTTGCCCGTCCCCATGCACGTCCTATGGTCCGCCGAACCTTTTTTTATCTTATCTGATTGTCGCCCATGAGCACCGTGGTCCGTGAAATTGAAGCCCCCGACAACGCTGCCCGCGCTTCGCAGCAACTGGAAGCCTACCAGGAAACGACTACCGACATCATCGGTGAGAAGCTGGTATTGAACATGGGCCCCAGCCACCCGGCCACCCACGGGGTGCTGCGCCTGGTCCTCGAACTTGATGGCGAGATCATCACCAAAGCCATTCCGGACGTGGGATACCTGCACCGCGGCGATGAAAAAATCGCGGAGAACATGCACTACAACCAGTTCGTGCCCTACACGGACCGGCTGGACTACCTCGCGCCGCTGGCCAACAACGTCGCCTACGCCATGGCGGTCGAGAAACTCCTCGGATGGGAACTGCCGGCACGTGGCCAAGCCATCCGCCTGATTTGCTGCGAACTCGCCCGTGTCTCCAGCCATCTTCTCGGCATGGGCGTCTTCGCCATGGACTGCGGCGCCATGACCGTATTCCTCTATACTTTCACGGAGCGCGAAAAAATCTACAACCTCACCGAGCACCTCACCGGCGCCCGCTTCACGACCAGCTACACGCGCGTCGGCGGCCAGACCCGGGATCTCAATGACGAGTTCCTCAACGGCCTCAAAAAATTCCTCGACGAGCTGCCGAAACATCTCGACGAAATTGATAGCCTTCTGACCCGGAACAAGATCTTCCTGGACCGCACGAAGGACGTCGGCATTATCAAAGCCGACCGCGCCCTCGCCTACGGCCTCACCGGCCCCAACCTGCGGGCTTCCGGCGTGGATTACGATCTCCGCAAAGCGCACCCGTATCTCGGCTACGAAAACTACGACTTCGACGTGCCGCTGGGCTCGGTCGGCGATTGTTATGACCGCTACCTGGTGCGCCTGGAGGAACTCCGCCAAAGCCATAAGATCCTCGTCCAAGCCATCTCCCGAATCCCCGGCGGTCCTATCAATGTCGCCGAAGCCAAAGGCCTGCTCCCCAAAAAGGAGCGCGTCCTCATGGGCATGGAGGAACTCATCCACCACTTCATCATCGCCACCCAGGGCATCGAAGCCCCTCCCGGCGAAATCTACTTCGGACACGAAAATCCGAAGGGTGAACTCGGATTCTACATCAACAGCAAAGGCGGCGGCGTTCCGCATCGTCTGAAAATCCGCTCGCCCTCATTCGTCAACCTTAGCATCGTCCCGGAAATCATTCCCGGCCACATGATCAGCGACGTCCCCGCCATCCTGGGTTCGCTCGACTTCGTCATGGGTGAGTGCGACCGCTGAGCAACTGACGGAGGGTGGACATTCTGTCCACGCGCCTATCCAAAACTAGGGAAAGAACCTCGATTGCCCGATGTCCCGCACATCCGCGCTGATCAGCTCGGGTCTCACACAAACCGCGTCCAAGCGAAAGACGTCCCTGCCCCACCGCGTCCAAGCACCAT
>JAQGPD010000091.1 GCA_028293305.1 Verrucomicrobiales bacterium
CCAACAAAACCTTCAACCGGTCCACAATCTCGCGCAGCGAAACCACCTCGGATTTCAAAGCCGCGATTTCCGATTCCATGTCAGCTTTCCAATCAGCAGGCGGGGGAACGACAGTCTCACCGGCGGACGAGCGATGCCCCGCAGGACTTTCCGCCAAAGCGGGACCTGACGCCTCGTCCAAAGGCCCGCTCATCAGATGGGCGACCGTGCGCACCCGCCGGCCTCCGCCCGGAGGAAGAATAACAACCAACGGACCGCTCCCATAATCCACCAACCGCTGCACCGTAGCCTCCAGTCCGCTCAGGTCCTGCACCGCCTGAAGCCGCTCGGTCCGGGTGCGAAGCTCGCCGGGCGTTTGGAAGTTCCTGACCAAAAGCTCGCACAACACCGCCACCATGCGCGGGTCCAGACTGCCATAAACGTTGTCCAGCGAGTGCTTGTATTTCGGCACCCGGGAGCCGGCCATGTGGATCATGACCGCCAGCCGCTTGCGCCGCAATCCATCCAACCCCGCCTCCACCGTGCCCTCATCCCACTCCACCACCGGATCGCGATTGCTCCGCTGGTTGCAAGCCGCCATCAGGCTGTTGAGCGTCATGGGATAATACTCGGGCGTGGTGATTTCCTTTTCCAAAAGGCAACCCAGCACGCGGGCCTCCACGGCGGTTAGATTGGATTCGTCGGACATGGGAGGGAGGAAATGGTATCCAGAAGGGTTGTGGCGAAAGCAAGGAAGTAAACCGGAAGTCCTGGCTGATCAGGGGATCGGACAAATCCGCCAGATCCGCCAGATCCGCCCCATAGCAGGAAACCCGCAGGCCGGATTTTCCTGCTGGAAGCACACCTCCGGGAAGCAGCCTCACCAGCCTCCGCCGGTGCAAAGCACCCGCACTTTCCATCCGCCTAACCAGCCACGCCGGACGGTCCGGACCGGCCCACGGAATTCACCAACTCGCCGATTCCCTCGATGGTGATGCGGATGCGGTCGCCCTCCGCCAAGGTGAACGGAGGATCCGGCACCACCCCGGTGCCGGTCAAAAGCAGGCAGCCCAGCGGAAAATCCTCCTCCTTGAAAAGCCATCCCGCCAGCTCGGTGAAGCCGCGCTTCAGCTGATCCAAGGCGGTTTTTCCTTCAAAAACAACCTCGCCCCCGCGCTCGATCACCATGCCCACGACCGCATTGGCCTCCGGCAATTTCGCCCCCACCGCCAGGCACGGACCCAGCGCGCACGATCCGCGATACATCTTCGCCTGGGGAAGATAGAGCGGGTTTTCCCCCTCGATGTCCCGCGCGCTCATGTCGTTTCCGATCGTGAATCCAAAAACCTCGCCCGCCGCATTGATCGCCAGCGCCAGCTCCGGTTCCGGCACGCTCCAGCCACTGTCGCGGCGGATGCCCACCTCGCCCATGTGCCCGCGCACGCGGGGCGCGGTGGCTTTGAAAAACAACTCCGGCCGGTCCGCCGCATAGACCCTGTCATAAAAACTGTCACCGCCCGCGACCTCGGACTCCTCCATCCGCGCCACCCGGCTGCGGAAATACGTCACCCCCGCGGCCCACACTTCCTGCGACTCCACCGGCGGCAAAAAAGCCAGACTCAAATCCGGCAGCGCGATGGCGTGCGCCGTGCGCATGGCCTCCTCCACAAAGATGTCAGGCTCCGCCGCGCTGAATAACGCATCGAAGGAAAAACCCGTCAGCGCAAAAGCGTCCTCGCCCCGCACCGCCAGCACCGCGTCCGTCGTCCGGTATAGTTTGATCATCCCCCAGAATGCACTCCGTCCCCCCTTCCAGTCGAGTGGGAAAAATCCTCCCAACGCTTTTTCTTGCAACGCCCACGCCGCCCCCGGCCCGTATCTTCCCACCCCCCTTTCCTTACGACAACCCCCTCAGACTCCAGCCCCCACCCCAACCGGCCGGCCCAGCGCCTCCATGACAGATTCCGCCAAAGCGCTCACCACCGGCACCGCCACGCTGTTTCCAAACTGCCGGTAAGCCTGCGTATCGCTCACGCCGATGTGGTAACTGTCAGGATATCCCATCAGCCGCGCGCACTCCCGGGGCGTGAGCCGACGCGGATTTTTCCCCTCGCCCCGGCTGATCAGGATCTCGCTGCCGTCCTTGTAATACCGGGCGCTCAAGGTCCGCGCCACCCCGTCGCCATCAAAAACACTGCATCCGAATCCATGTCCCAGCGCCGCATGCTTGGCCGCATAGTCCTGCAAATATTGCCAGAGTTTGTCGGACAAAATGTATTTCTCCGGCACCTCCTCCTGCAGGATGCTCTTCAAAACCGGCCCCGCTTTCGGCGGCACGGGAAACTCAAACGCCCGCGGCTCCCGGAACCCCACCAGAAAAATCCGCTCCCGATGCTGCGGCAGCCACGGCTTCGCATCGATAATCCGATGATGCACCGTGTATCCCAACTCCTCGGTCAGCGTATTGTAGATCACCTCGAACGTCCGTCCCTTGTCGTGCCCCGCCAGATTCTTCACATTCTCCAACACAAACGCCGCCGGCCGGTGATGGTGCAGCATCCGCGCGATTTCAAAAAACAAATTCCCCTGCCGCTCATCATCAAACCCATGCGCCCGGCCCAGGCTGATCTTCTTGGACACCCCCGCCAAACTGAACGGCTGACACGGGAACCCTCCGCACAGAATGTCGTGCTCCGGCACCTCCTCCACCCCCACCGCCCGCAAATCCCCATGCGGCCGCTCCCCGAAATTCGCCTCATACGTTTTCTGCGAATACTTGTCCCAGTCCGATGAAAACACACACCGCCCCCCCGCCCGCTCAAACGCCAGCCG
>JAQGPD010000108.1 GCA_028293305.1 Verrucomicrobiales bacterium
AATCGAAGTCATTCAGCACGGCATCCCTGACTTGAAACTCAGCTCGGACGAAATCGGATCCCTGCGTGAAATCCACGGCTGGGGCATGCGCCCGGTCATGTTGACATTCGGATTATTGTCCCCCAACAAGGGCATCGAGCACGCCATCCGCGCGCTTCCTGGAATTGTCAGGGACCACCCCGGCCTGCTTTATGTCGTCGCCGGCGCGACCCATCCGAATCTTGTCAGGGAGCAGGGCGAGGCCTACCGCGACTCCCTTATCTCCCTCGCGGAGGAACTCGGTGTTTCCGCCAATGTGCAGTTCATCAACCGCTTCGTCTCCGAGAAGGAACTCGTGGCCCTCATCGGAGCCGCGGATCTCTATCTCACTCCCTATCTGAATGAGGCCCAGATCACCAGCGGCACCCTGGCTTTTGCCTTCGGTCTTGGAAAACCGGTTATTTCCACGCCCTACTGGTATGCGGAGGAAATGTTATCCGACGGCGCCGGCATCCTGGTGCCATTCTCCAACAGCGAGGGAATCGCCGCCGCCGCCTCAGCTCTGCTGGGCGATGAGGAAAAGCGTTCCGCCATGTCCGCCATCGCCCGCGAGCGCGGCGCCAGCATGGGCTGGAAACACGTCGGCACTCAATATGCGGACCTCATGGAAAACGCCTTCCCGGTGCGTCGGAGCGCGATCCTGACAAGTATTCCCGCCCGCGCGAAATCCGCCGCCGCCGCCGCCGCCGCTGTGGTGCCGTTCATCCATCTCGAACGCATGACGGGCGAGTTCGGGATCTTCCAGCACGCTTCCTTCAAGCAGCCGGATCCCGTCCACGGCTTCTGCGCGGATGACAATGCGCGGGTCGCCATTCTGTTGGCCTCCATGGAGCAGGAGGATGACCGCCTTTCCCAGCCGGTCATCGCTTCCCTGCGCACGCGTTGCGTCGCCTCGCTCAGTTCCGCGTATAACCCCAGGTTGATGCGCTTCCGCAACTTCATGAACATCCGCGGACAGTGGCTGGAGGATTGCGGCAGCGAGGACAGCCACGGCCGCGTGCTCTGGGCGCTGGGGATTTTGATAGGCAAAATGCCGTCGGAAGGCCGGTCCTCGAAAATGGTCACCCTGTTCCTGGAAGCCGCCCTCAGCGTGCGCCAGTTCTCCTCGCCGCGCGCCTGGGCATTCACTTTGATGGGCCTGGCCGCCTTCGCCGGAACCCGCATCGCGGAGCCTGCCGTCCGTCAGTTGCAGCGCCAGCTTTCCGAGAAGCTCCTGACACTTCATCGCAATACCGCAGGGCCGCGCTGGAACTGGTTTGAGGATGTCATCACTTATGACAACGCCAAAATCCCCGAAGCGTTATTGGTGACGTGGGAGCAGCTTCAGACACCCGCCTTGTTGGAAACCGGACTTTCCACCCTCGAGTTTCTGCTTGAAGAGCAAACCGCCCCGCGCGGCCACTTCAGACCCGTCGGCTGCAATGGATTCTGGGTCCGCGGCGGTGCCCCCGCGCGCTTCGACCAACAGCCTCTGGAAGCCCAGGCCATGGTCGCCGCCACCCTCAAAGCCGCGACCTGCACCCGCGAACGTGCCTGGGTGGAGGCTGCGCGCGACATCCACCGCTGGTTCACGGGCTATAACGATCACGGCATCCCCGTCGCCGATGCGCGCGAGGGTGGCTGCCACGACGGCCTGACACCCGGCGGCGTGAATGGAAACATGGGCGCGGAGTCCACTCTGGCCTTCCTGCAGTCCTCCACTGACCTCCAGGCCGCCGCCGCCAGCTTCGCGCTGCATGCCGTCCGTCCCGCCAATATCACCCCTCTTCCCCTGCCTGCCCGCGAGCGTGGACAAATGATCCCGGCCTGATCTCCCATGAACGTCATCCGCCTTCCTATCACTTTGCGTCCTGACGCTTCGCGCGTGCTGATCCGGCCGTTTTGGCCGGCTCCCGCTCCCGGGGCCCATCACAATGCGGGCACCCCCAGGGCGCTCCATATCATTTGCCGCATCCTCTCCCTGACGGAGGAGGAGGTCATCCAGCAATATGATATCACCTGCGCGGATTTCGACAAGCGGCACCACTCCATCGAACAATACTTTCTGCGCCGCTATCAGGAAGTGGCGCAGTGGGTGCCCACCGACGCGGTGATTTCGCAGACTCGGAAACTTCTGATAGGAGCTTATTTCACCCAGGAATATTCCATCGAGGCGGCGGCGCTCTTCAACCCCAGCATCGTCCCCTGCCCGGACCAGGAGGGCGTCCCGGCCGGTGGCCTGCGCTTCGTCCTGACGCTCCGCGCCGTGGGGGAGGGCCACATTTCCTCCATCTGCTTCCGCTGCGGCGTGATCACTCCCGACTTCCAGATCGAGTTGGGCGACCCGGCGCGATGGGTGGTGGAACCTGTCAGGGATGTCGATGCGTCATTTGAAAAGGAATGGTTCGAGTCGAAATCCGTGGAGCTCGGAATGGATGGCAAAGTGGTATCCTGCGTCATGGATGCGCTGCCTGCCGAATTCACGGAAGCCGAACTCGTGAAGGCCACCAGGAATTGTTGCGGGCCGAATCTTCAGACCGAGGCCGAGCGCATGCTGATGTTGGCGAAGAGCAACTTCCACGTTCGCTTCGATGAGCAGCAGCGCTACTCCGAGCGCGCCATATTCCCGATTTCCCCCAGCCAGATCAATGGCATCGAGGACGCCCGTTTTGTAAAATTCGACGAAGGTGACGGCACATCCACCTTCTACGCCACCTACACGGCTTATGACGGTCGGATGATATTTCCGCAGATTCTGGAAACCAAGGATTTCCTGCATTTCCACTTCCGCACCCTGCGCGGCGCGGCGGTCCAGAACAAAGGCATGGCCCTTTTTCCACGAAAAGTGAACGGCCGCTATGTGATGCTGAGCCGTCAGGATAACGAAAATATCCGCATCATGTTTTCCGATGATTTATATTGTTGGGAAACGTCCGAGATCCTGGTGCGCCCGACGCAACCTTGGGAATTCCTGCACATGGGGAACTGTGGATCCCCCTTGGAATTGGACGAGGGCTGGCTGGTGCTCACCCATGGCGTGGGAGCCATGCGCAAGTATTGCATCGGGGCCCTTCTGCTGGACAAGGAAGATCCCACCCGCATCATCGGTCGCCTGGCGGAACCGCTCATCCGACCGCTCCCGCATGAGCGCGAGGGCTATGTCCCTAACGTGGTTTACAGTTGCGGCAGTATCATCTTCAACAGACACTTGCTCCTGCCTTACGCCACTTCCGATTGGTTCACTTCCTTCGCGGTCATGGCCTTGGACGAGTTGGTGCAAGCCATGCTGCCCGCCAATGGCACCGTGCCTGCAACGGTTCCCATCACCGACTCCACCCCTCAGGCCTGCGCGATTCTGGCGAACGCTTAGGTGAAGGAGAAGTCCGCCGGACGACTGGAATTTTCCGCAATCCCGGAAGATCGGCCGACAGGAGCGTCATGCCGAAGCATACCAGACCCACGCCGCAGACAGACAATGCCGACCACGAGACCTCCCGCGTCACGTCAAAACAGGTCACCACGCTGGCGATCAAAGCGATGGTTAGAAAGAGGGCGGCGGGATGGCGCATGGTTGATAGGATGTGAATTGAATGACCAGGGATAAATTGTCAGTGGTGGTGCGCGCCGTCCGGGGCCGGGGTGTTTTCCTGCGCCTCGATTTCAGCCAGGGCGGCGAAAAGATCCGCAGTGGTTTTTTCCTCCTCCAGCGTGCGCGCCAACAGATCGGCGGCTTCCGGATGGCCGAGGCGGCGGGCGAAGGAGTGTAGCGAATCATAACCTGCAATTTCGTAATAGCCGATTTTCCGCGCGGCGGAAATGAGCGCCGCATCCATCACCGGGGAGTGCGCGAATTCGTCGATGAGGTTTTCCGCTTCCGCCAGCAGTCCGTCCATGGCCTCGCATTTGCGGCTGCGGGGCGACTGTTCCATGGCGGAGAAAATGTCCTCAAGACGGGACACCTGCGCCTGGGTTTCCGTGCGGTGCGCCTCCAGGACCTGCGTCAGTCCGGGGCTGTTGGCGGCTCTGGCCATTTTTGGAAGCGCCTTGGCCAACTCCTTCTCGGCCCACAGCATTTCCCGCAACTGCTCCACCAAAAAGTGTTGCAGGCCGGCGTCCAGTTCAGGTGCGGAGTAATCTCTCATAACATCAGGTTGAATGGGGTTTCCCTGTGGAAGCGGTTCCTCCCCGGCGGTTTTCCAAGTGGGCGCCCGGGGGGAGACGCGTCTGGAAAACCGTTCCGGGGAAGACTGCGGGTATTCCTTTCTGCAGGAGGCGGGCCAAGGGCGCGCCCGGGCGCTTTCGGAGTCCGGCCACTGTTTTTTACGGGGAAAGTCCCGCAGCGGAGGGCCTTGGAGAACTCCGGCCTCATGGTTAATTGCACGGAAAACGCGAATCAGGGGCCGATTCCTGCATGCTTTGAAAAGCGTTGCGGGGCGGGGCGGATTACCGGACGGTGTGCGTCTCCGCTTGACTGTCAACGCCCTCTATCAATTATAACGAACAGTCGTCCCTGCGTGTATTTATGTTCGGCAAGGTTTCCAGAACCGGATTCATGGTGTTTGTGGCGGTATCCATGGCCGCCGTCTCACTGATCGTCCGTGGGGTCACCTGGACAAATCTGACGGGCAGCGTGGAGGCGGCCGGGGACATGAGGCGGCTGCAGGCCAAGCTGATGGAGGTGGTGGCGGCGGTGCGCGACGCGGAGACCGGACAGCAGGCCTATCAAAACTCCGGGGATGAGGCGTGGCTCGACCGGTTTGTCAGGGCGGAGCGGGCGATGCCTTTGTTATTGCAGGAATTGGAAACGCTGGACCGCCAACGCCGCATCTCGCGCGAAGAGCGCAAAGCACTGACCGATGCCGTGGAATCCCTGTTGGCCAGCATGCACGGGCAGGTGGAGGTGCGGCGCAGGGAAGGCGCTGCCCGGGGGCTGGAGGTTTTGTTGGGAAGCACCGTGAAAACGCTCGCCGAGCGCGTGACCGATTTGGAGAGTGATCTTGAGAACCGACTGAAAAAGGCGGCGGCCGGACTGGAGCGGCGGGTGGCCTGGGAGCTGCGGTGGGGCCTGGTCAGCTCCCTTACCACGGGGGCGGTGGCCCTGGGTTCCGGGATCGCGGCTTTGTTGTTATACCGCGATTCCATCCGTCAATACCGGCGGGAGGCGCAGCTGGCGCGGGCTAAGTTGGAGGCGGAAAAATCCGATGAGCAGAAGAGCGCGTTTCTGGCGACGATGAGTCATGAAATCCGGACGCCCATGAATGCCATTCTGGGCTTCGGGGAACTGTTGGAGACGGAGGTGAAAACGGAGACTGAAAAGCGTTATGTGAAAAGCATTCTCGCGGGAGGACGCTCGCTTTTGCAGCTCATCAACGACATTCTGGACCTGTCAAAAATCGAGGCCGGCATGATGGACATGCACGAGGTGCCGACGGATCTGGCGGAACTGGCGCATTTCATCCGGCAGCTGTTCGCGGAACAGGCGGCGCGCAAGGGACTGGAACTGAGCATTGTATTGACGCCGGATTTGCCGGATTCGCTGCTTCTGGATGTGGTGAGGGTGCGGCAGATTCTGCTGAATGTGGTGGGAAATGCGCTGAAGTTCACGGAACGGGGATATGTCAGGGTGACCATGGGCGGCGGCCCCTCCACCGGCCGGGATCCCGCGTGGCGGCTGCGGCTGGAGGTGGAGGACAGCGGGGTGGGCATCCCCGCGGACCGCGTGGTGGATATTTTCCGGCCCTTCGTGCAAAGCGGACGCCGGAGTGCGGCGGAGGAGCCCGGCACCGGACTGGGCCTGGCGATTGTGAAGCGCCTGACCCATCTGATGGGCGGGACCGTCACGGTGGACAGCACGCCGGGGCAGGGTTCGGTTTTCAGATTCGAGTTTCCAAATGTCAGGGTGGCCCGCCCTTCGGCCCAACCCGCGGAGGAGTCGGATGCGGTGGTGGATTTCAATGACCTGCCGCCATCGAAATTGCTATTGGCCGATGACAATCCGATGAACCGGGAATTGGTCAGGAGCATTTTCCGCCACACGCATCACACCCTGCGGCTGACCGCGAATGGGCGGGAGGCGGTGGAGGCCATCGCGGCGGAGCCGCCGGACGTTGTGTTGATGGACATCCGCATGCCCGGGATGGATGGCCGGGAGGCGCTGAATGTTGTCAGGAGCCGGGAGGGATCTGCCCGGCTGCCGGTGATCGCGGTGACGGCCTCCAGCCTGGCGGACGACGAGGCCGAGCTGCGCCGGAGTTTCGATGGCTATGTGAGGAAGCCATTTTCGCGGGCGGAGCTGTATAGGGAGTTGGCGCCGTTTCTTGCCAGGCACGCCAAGGGCGGGGAGGGGGCGGATTTGTCAGGGAAAACAAGCCCCGCGGTGCCGTCCCCGGCTTCCCCGGAGAGCATCGCAGAGTGGGGGAAATTGGTGGAGTGGTTGCGCGGATTGGAGGTCAAAGTCTGGCCGGGAGTGAGGGACGGGATGTCGTTTGTGGAGGTGGAAGCCTTTGCGGCTCAACTGGCTGCGGCGGCGGAGAAGGCGGGATGTCCACCGCTGGCGGAGTATGCCGGGCAACTTCATGAGCAGGGGAGGTCCTTTTCCGTGGGTTCGCTGGAGCGGTCCCTGGAGCGGTTTCCGGAAATGATATCCGCAATTGAACAATGTTCGGTTATGTGATTGTCTCGCGTTCGGGCATACTGTCCCAATTACTGATTTTCCGCCGCTGATTTATATGAATTCACAGCCCCGGCCCGAGACCATACTTGTCATTGATGACCAGGAGCAGAATATCCGCCTGGTTGGCGCGCTGCTTTCCATGGCGGGCTATGAGGTCATTCCCGCGACGGGCGCGGAGCAGGCGTTCCGCAGGCTGGCGGTGCATTTGCCGGACCTGATTCTGTTGGATCTTCTCATGCCGGATATTGATGGCCTGGAAGTTTGCCGCCGGCTGAAAGCCGATCCGAGGTGGAGCGCGCTGCCGGTCATTTTCCTGTCGGCGTCCGATGATAAAAATCTGATCGTGGAGGCGCTGGACAGCGGCGGGGTGGACTATGTGACGAAGCCCTTCAACAAAGCCGAGCTGTTGTGCCGGGTGCGGACGCATCTGGCGCTGAAGAAGGCGCGGGACGATCTGCGGCACCTGGCGGCGGACAAGGATGAGCTGCTGGGCATCATGGCGCACGACTTGAAAAACCATCTTGCGGGGATGAGTTTGTCAGCGGGATTGTTGTGCGACGAGCCGGCCGGATTGGCGCCGCGGTATGCCGGGCTGGCGCGGAACATCCTGGAGTCCGCGGACCGCATGCAGGCTTTTGTCAGGCAATTCCTATCCAATCAATCCGCCGAGCGTCTGTCCCTGACCAGCTTTCCGGTGGACCTGGTCCCCATCCTCAGGAGCACCGTCTCGCAACACACGCTCGCGGCGGCGGCGAAGCAGATCAGCATGGTGCTGGAGCCGCCCGCGGGGCCGGTGATGGCGCTGGTGGATCCGGCGGCGGCGGGGCAGGTTTTTGATAATCTGTTATCCAATGCTCTCAAGTTTTCCCCGCCCGGCCGGATGATCCGCATGAGTGTGGAGGAGGGGACGGACGGTTTCGCGCATTTCCGCATCCGCGATGAGGGGCCCGGTTTTTCCCCCATGGACCGTGCCAAAATCTTCAGTCGCTATGCCCGTCTCAGCGCGCGTCCGACGGCCGGGGAACCCTCCACGGGATTGGGACTTTCCATTGTGAAGCGCTTGGCGGAGGCGATGCGCGGCGGGGTCAGCCTGGAGTCAGGCGATGGTGAGAGCGCCCATTTTCTGGTTCTTTTCCGACTCGCGGAGGAAGGCGAAGAGGCCTGAAAAAGTCCTGTTTTTCCCCGCATCCGCACGCCCGGGGGGGCTTGGGAAGCGTAAGGGAATAGCCAACATTTCGGGTTGAGGATCCCCCGCCTTGTGTCAATCGGAAGACGGATCGCTCAATCACCCCCCAATTGAGTTTTATGGACATCCTAATCGTTGATGATGAAAAGATTATCCGCGACGCGGCCACGCTCCTCGTGGAGGCGCAGGGGCACTACGCGGAGGCGGCGGATTCCCGCGCGACGGCGCTGGAGGCCCTGCGGGGCACGACCTACGATCTGGTGCTTTTGGATGTGAATCTGGGGGCCGACAACGGGCTGGACGTGTTGGGGGAAATCCAGAAAAAATACCCCATGCTGGCGGTCGTGGTGTTCACTGCCGCCGCCACGGTGAAGGTGGCGGTGGAGGCGATGCGGCTGGGGGCTTTGGATTTTTTGGAGAAGCCCTTTACGGCGGCGCAGCTGAGCATTGTGTTGTCCCGCGTGCAGAAGCACCGGCAGATGGCCACGCGTGTCATCGATCTCCAAACTCAGGTCGCGACGCATACGCCGGAGCCCGTTTTCCAATCCGGATCGGTGGGCATGCAGTCGGTTTTGGATGTGTTGTTCCGCGCCGCGACCACCTCCGCCTCGGTGTTGATCCTGGGCGAAAGCGGGACCGGAAAAAGTGTTATCGCGCGGGCCGTCCATCAGCGCAGTCCGCGGTCGGACCGGACTTTTGTCACGGTGAATTGTCCCAGCCTGTCCAAGGAATTGTTGGAAAGCGAACTCTTCGGTCATGTCAGGGGGAGTTTCACCGGGGCCATGAAGGACCATTGGGGCACGG
>JAQGPD010000112.1 GCA_028293305.1 Verrucomicrobiales bacterium
GTGGAAGCGTTCGAGTTTTCCGTTGGACTGGGGATAGTAGGGGCTGGTCATGACGTGGCTGGCCTGCCACTGGGCGATGAAGGCTTTGAACTCCCGGCTTTTGAACTGGGAGCCCTGGTCGCAGTCGACCGCAGGGAGACAGCCAGCCACTATTTCCTAAAAAATGCTGGCAAATGATGCGGGGCCTGGCTTTGGGGTGCGCTTCGCGGGCTTTTTGGATGACGATTTCGGCATCCATTTCCCGCATGGCGGGCCGGATGTCCCATGCCAGGATGGCGCGGGAACAACCGTCGAGCACGGCACAGAGGAAGTAAAAGGTGCCGCCGATATTCAGATAGGAGAAGTCGGTGTGCCAGTGCTCGTGCGGGGCCAGGGGCTGGATGAAGCCGGTGCCTTTTTTCGAGGGCTGGCCTTTGGCATGGCCGATCAGTCCGGCCCTTTTAAGCACCCGGTAGGTTGTTGCCGGGGCCACGGCGGCCACGTCCGCATCCAGCATCATGAAGGTCAGGCTGCGGTAGCCTTCCAGTGGGTGCTGGATGGCATAGCTGATCATGGCCTCCTTTTCCCAGGGCTCCAGCCAGTGATCGCGCGGCACCTGGGCGTTGTGCTCATTGACCTTGCCATAGCGTCCGCGCCACCGGGCGAACTTCCGGGGGCAGAGTTCCAGCCAGGGCAGGAGGCGGGAAAAAGGCAGTTTGGTGAGGGTGTTCATACGCTTGAGGAAGTCCACCACGGCATCGCGTTGGTCAGGGGGAGTCCACTGCTCCTTCAGTCCTCCCCAAGTTCTTTTTTTGTGCGGACCAGCTCTTCGGTCACCGCGGCGATGACTTCGTCTTTTTTCCTGAGCCGGCCTCAAGGTGTTCTATTTTGGCCGTGCCAGGATCCACTTTACGGGAGCGGGGAGAACGGTCAAAAGCCGCCGCTCCGTTTTCGAAGAAGGTTTTCTGCCATTGGTAGAAGAGGGTGGGATGGATCTGGTGCTTGTCGCAGATGGAGGAGATGGCCTGCCCCTCGACAAGGTGCAGGCGCAGCAGCCGCACCTTCTCCTCAGCAGAATGTTGACGGCGGAGCCGGGCAGCGGGGTCCGGATTTGGTGTTTGGTTTGGATCTGGGTGTTTCATGGCTGGATTGGATTTCCAGCCGCAGCTTACCCCATCAGGTCAAATTGGACATTTCATCCGGGCCAAAACATTACGGAGTTTTGCATTTTAACCAAGCGGTCCGCCGCATCCCAAGTGGAGGTCAAACGGCCATCAGTAAGGAAATTGCCATTCGGCATCGTAGGTGGGCGATTGGACGGAAGTCGAAATATTGCTTCCGTTCATCGTGATGGTGGGGCCGTCCGGGTGGGGAAGAATCGGAAGCGTTATGGATTGGACGGAGGGGCGGCGGATGGGGCGGGTTCGGAAGAGGCGGCGGGGGGGGAGTCGTTGGTTTGCTCCTGGGCCTCCTGTTGTTGGCGGCGGCGGCGTTTTTCCTCCTCGTCGGCGGACTCCGGCAGGGGGGCGGTTTCCGGTTCGGATTCGCCTCCGCCGTAGCCCAGCACTTCGACGGTGACGTCGGAGACGGGGACTTCGGCGGGACCTTTTTGTTGGTTCGCGGCGCTGGCGGCCTGGGCGGCATCGGAGGCCTGGTTTTTGCTGGCGGTTGGCGGGGGGGCGGGAGCGGGGGTGCTGACGGCGGGGGCGACTGGAGCGGCGGCCGGGGTGCCCGCGCTGCTTCCGGCGACGGCGATATTTCCGGCATTCAAAACTTGTGAGGCGGCGATGGTCAGGTTCCCCGAGGATCGGATCCCCGCGTCCCCGGCATCCACGGCGCCCACGGGAGCTATCAAATCGACATCGCCCGGAGCGACGCCATCGACCGTGGCCAAAACGCCGATGCCGCCACCAGTGGCCAAGCCTGCAAGGTCGGTCCGGACATCGGCACTGTTGGAGTCGATCAGCACCCGCGTCGGAGGCGCGCTGACCACGGTCTTGGCCGCGGAGCCGGCCGCGATATCACCGGTGGAGGACCAGATGGTGATATTGCCACCGCGCAAGGTGAAGATACGCGCCTGGCCCAGACTGACGCTGTCGTTGGTGAAGATGGAGACGGATCCACCGGTTTCCGTGACAATGCCGGGAGGGGCCAGGGGATTGCCGAAAATCTGCGAGGCCATGCTCAATCCACCGCCGGGAGCGGCGATGGAAATGGCTCCGCCACTGGACGTGCGGATGTCACGCGAGCGTCCCAGAATATTGGCTTCGCCGGTTCCGGCCGTTCCGTATAACAAGTCGATGGCGGCATATCCATCGGCATAGGATCCTGTCAGGGCGGCATCGCGGCCACTCTTCTTCAGCACATCGAAGAACACTTCCAAAGCCACGATGGCTTTCTGTTCGTCGGTCAATTCGCCGCTGGAGGACGCTCCCAGTTTTTTCAGATAGGCGGACTCGGCCGTGGATCCCGTGGCCGCGTATTGCGCGGTGAAGGCTTCGATGTCCAGGCTGCTGCGGCTGAGTCCCAAGGCTGCTCCCGCCCCGTCCGCGCCACCGACGCCGGCCATGACGATCAAATCCGCGCCGGTGCCAGGAAGGAAAGGATTCCTGAAATTCCCGATGCTGGCAATGCCCGTGCCGGTGCCGTCGGTGAAGTTGGCTCCCACGCCGAGGTCGATTTTGCCACCCGCCAAAACCTCGAGCACGCCAGGTCCGTTGATCTGGATATCGCCGGCATTGGCATTGGTGCTGCCGCCATCGGAGGTCGGGCGCTGACTGCCCAATAACAGATTCCCCTGCGCCGCGTCGGATGCCTTGGAACGCAAGGCCGCGCTTTCATTGAAGGGGATCAGGTCCCGTCCCGCGCTGACCAGCGAGATATCGGATGCGGCGATGTTTTGCAGATAGAGGGAGACATCCGCCATGTCCCGACCGGCGATGATGCGGGCCGCCTTGGCGGAGAAAATCGTCAGGCCGGAAATGTCCGCGCCGCTGTAGATCAGCGTCGGCGACCGGTCCGCCAAGTGCAGCAGTCCGGCGGAATGCAGGGCACGCTTTCTGGAAATCGCGGCGGCGGTGCCGGTATAGGAACCGGTTTCATCCAACAGCCCATCGATGGGAAGTCCCCCGGGAAGGTTGGTCCGGCGCTGTTGGAGCACGCTCGCGCCGGACACGACATTGCCCGCATAAGGGCTCAAAATACCAGGGATCAGAGCCGGGTCCGCATCGGATAGATTGATCTGGCCGGAGGTGTAGGCATTCACGGAAAGGTTCCCGGAGCGGATGCGGCCCGTGGGTCCGATGCCATTGATGGCACCGTCCGCCAACAATTCCACGGTTCCCCCGGCGGAGGGCGACAAGGTCACATTGCCGACAATATTGATCTCCCCGCCGAACGCCGTGCTGCGGAGAATGGGCGGCAACAGGGACGCGGCGGGGCCGAATTCGGATACGCCGGTTTCCACGAGGCGGATCCAGGGCTGGGCATTCGATCCGCGGGTCGTGGGGCTGATGCGGTTATCAAACAAATTCTGGCGCGACAGCCAGGCGATCAGGGTCGGCGTGGCGGTCTGGGATTGCGGCAGACTGACGGCATTCCGATGCGTGATATTTCCGCCCAGGGACACCACATCCAGCGAGCTGTCCGCTCCATAAGTGCTGAAATAAGTCTTATACCAGATTTTGTTATTCAGCCCCTGCGGCAGCAGAAATGTGTTGGCCACCGGTCCCATCAGGATGTCCTGCCGGGCATTGACGGAAATGGAGCCTTTGCCCAGATAGAAGTTGGTAGGCATCCACGTCAGCGGATGGTAGATCTCCGGATTCCGGCTGACAATGAGGTCGTTTTGACTGACAGGAATCGATGTCGTGCCCAGAATTCCCAGGGACGGTGAACGCGCCTGATTGGTGGTGACGGCCGCTCCCGCGGAAAGGGTGGCATTGCCGCGCTCAACGTAATAGGTGCCGCCATCGATGTTCCGGCCCGCCTGCACGCGGATGTCCCCGCCGCCCAACTCGACAAATTTGGAGGAGTCCGGAGCCAACGCCGAACCGTCCGCCGCCAGGCCCGCGGCGCGTGCGTTCGTAGGGGCCACGGCATCGGTGTTGATGATATCGTTGCCCGCGGTCATGCGGATGTTGCCACCGCCGAGGGTGCCTATGCCCTGGAAGAAATTGCTGAAATCAACCCACCATGTCGTGGAGCTGGACGGATCCGCGAATTCGAATCCAGTATCCGTTATGCCACTGAAGCCATACTCGCCGGTCTCGGGATTCAAAGCTCCGCGGCGCATCAGCCAGTTGTTGGGAATCTGCCGTGAGGTGTCCACGGTCAGAACGCCGCCCACCAAGGTGTAACGCCCGATATTCTGCCCGGCCTGCAGACTGACATTGCCGCCGGCCATGGTCCACGATGGATTGTAAACCGTCTGGGAGGAACCCAACTCCGGAGTCTGGGGCTGGATGCCGTTTCCGTTCAGGAGGGGAATGCTGAAATCGTTGGGATTGAAGATGGATTCAGGATTCGCCAGGGCGGCGCCGGCGGTGTAGATGCTGGCAAATTGATTGAGCAGCCTGATGTCGCGTCCGGCATTGATGGTGATATCCCCGGTGCCGGTGCGGATGACCTGGAACCGGTCCTGCACTGCGGTGGCCGTCTGCGCGGTGGCGCCGGCAACCAGCACGGCATTGTAGTTTTTCCCCAACAGCAACGACCCGCGATCGGGGGCCAGCGCGGTCGCGGATAGGACCGCGCCCCCATCGGCGGCGGACAAATCCGCTCCGGCGGTGAGATGATAGGACCACGACTGGGTGTTCACCGGAAGCAGCGGATTGATATTCATCGCCGTGCCCTGCCACAAGCGTTGGCCGGCATTTCCGGAGGTCGCCGGCGTGAAGCCGTCGCTCAGGGCATTGAAGAAAATCAGGTCGCCCGGCGCGCGCAGGGTCAGAACGCCCGGCGCGGCTTTGGCACCATAACGGAAGGCGTGGAGACTCCAGTCGGTGGTG
This sequence comes from Verrucomicrobiales bacterium, assembly GCA_028293305.1. Classification (GTDB taxonomy): domain Bacteria; phylum Verrucomicrobiota; class Verrucomicrobiia; order Verrucomicrobiales; family V1-33; genus CAIZWU01. The sequence goes on from JAQGPD010000112.1 coordinate 4,989, forward strand.
TTGGTGGAGGTCGCGGTGCCCAGCGTCAGGTTCCCTGCCCGGTTGATGATTTCCGCGCCCGGAGCCAAAACCAACAGGGAACCCAATCCCTGAGAATCACTCCCCAGCAAGCCGGAGACGATGGCCGACTCGTGCGTCATGAAGGCCGTGGCGCGGGTGTTGATGCCGGTTTGCACGGCAGTCGTGATGGTGCCGGCGGTTCCGGAAGCCGTCAGGTCGGTGAGCTCATATCCTTCCGCCAAAATGCTGGAGGCACCGGTGATCGTCGATGCCAAGGGTCCCATTCCCAGGCCATCATTGCCTGCGCTGCGTGGGGCCCGCAGGTGCAGGGTGCCGCCGAATTTTCCGTAGAATGCGCTGCTCCCCGGCGTGCCGATCCCGCCCGGCACAAAGGATGCCACTGACAAGTCCAGGACGGATCCCGCCTGTAGATCCAACAAGGTTCCGGACGGCACGACGCCATTCCGGGAGCTGCCGGATTGCAGGCTGATGCTGCCGCCCTTGCCCGCACTGTCAAAGTCCGCCGCCGCCACGGTGAGGCGCGCGGATGGTTGCAAAGTCAGGCTGCCATTCGCAGTCAGGGCGATCAAACCTCCGGTCGTGCCCGAGGCATCGATGGTGCCGCGCACGGTGATGGAGCCGGCATCGGCGGCCAGCCGGAAGCTGTGCGCGCGGGAGGTGCCGTCCAATACCACATTGCCGGATCGCACCCGGAACTGGCGCGATTCAAAAAATCCGCCGGCATCCAGCTTGTCGTTCAGATCCGTTAGGCCTGTCCCGGCATTGACGTCGAGGAAGGCCGATCCACTGAGGCCACCGGCACCCGCCTGACCGCGCAAACTTCCACCGAGCACCACGCTGCCCATCGGCGCGGAGGCGCTGAACAAGCCCGCATTGCCACCACCTGCCTGGGCTGACACATCCACCAGGCTGCCAGGCAACAAATTCACGGTTCCGGAATCGGAGGTCAGCAGCACCTCCCCGGCATCCGTGTAGCGCACGGCGTCATTGAACGCACGCGCCGTCCCGGTCGCGGACAGCAGGCCGCCGACTTCGATATTTCCTGTGAGGGCTTTGACGGAAATGCGGCCGCTGGGCATCACCACACTGGTCCCCAAATTCACACTGCTGCCCTGCAGCGCGATCTCCGCTCCCAGTCCCCCGGGCGCGACACCGACGCCTGGCGCAACGGCCAGATCCAAAATCCCACCCGCCCGCAAGGCATGGCTGGCGCCGCTCATCCCGGTGACCACCGGCATGGATCCCCTGACATCATTCTGCGCGGTCAAACTGCCCCGCCCTGACACTATCAAACCCGAGGCCGCGTCCAGGCGCAGCATGTTGAATTGATCAATCCGCAGATCGCCTGCGCCGAGCATGATGGTGTTGCCGGAAAGAACGAGGTTGCCCGTCGCGGGGGACACGATCCCGGGAACGGTGGCATTGCCCTGATTATCCAGGACGATGGTCGGCGCACGGAAGCCGAATTCCCCGCCATCCTGACCAAATCCGCGGATCTGCCCGGCGCTCAGCCGCAACGATCCGGCCACGCCCACCGTCCCGCTGCCGTAGAGATCCAATGAGGTGTAACTGCGCAGATCCAAATCCCGCGCCCGCTGCTCCAGAGTGGTTAGAGCACCTCCGGATAGCACCAGGCCGGTGCCGGCCGGAACCGGTCCGGGACCGCTCCTGACAAGACTGATCTGCCCACTGAACAAGTGGATGGTATCCGCCAACAGCGCCGCATCCGGGCTCAGCGAAGTTCCCGATGTGGAGTCCAGCGTGAGGCTTTCGCCCTCCATCCTGACACCCGCACCCACGGTCAACAGGGGCGCGCCGCCGGGCGTCACACCCAGGCGCGTGGACGTCGCCGCGGGATCCGCGGCCATGCGGACCATCAGTCCATTGCCCGAACCGGCGGTGGTGGTATTTCCGAAAATCAATGGGTCCAAGCCGCCCTCGACCGATCCGGTGGACACGAGGGAAGCTCCCGGCGCCAGGGTCAGCGCAGTCTTCGATGTCAGGATGATATCCGTTCCCGAAAGGGCGGTGGCACCATTGTCGAGGATCAGCTTGCCGGTGTTCACCGCCACATTCGCTCCCGCCGCGGAGTAGGTGCGCACACCGCCTATCAAAAGACTTTCCGCCCCCATCGCATTCAATTGCTCGGCCCTCAATAACAAACTTCCCGCCGGAGCCGATGCCTGCAGACCGGCCCCGATATAGATGTCAGCCGCACTGCTGATGTCCACCAATCCGCCACGACCCGCCGCCATCGACTTGGCCGCCACGGTGCCATTCAACAGCATGCTTTCCACAGCCTGCAGAACCAGGCGCCCGGAATCCTCCGGCAAGCGGGGCACGCCGGTTTTCAAAGCCGCCGCCGCTTCCTTGAAGAAGGTGTTGGCAAAGAAATCCTCATACGCCGCGCGCTGGCGCACCACGCTTCCAGGAGCCAGTTCAAACCGCGACTGAACCGAGGATCCGGTGCCGAAATTGGTGGTGTTGAAACGATACCCGGAAACCAGTGAGGAACCATCCGGAAGCTGGAACGATCCTATCGGTCCACCACTCAAAGGCGTGACCAGAAACCCTCCCGGCTGCAGGGCATACCTCGCTGGAAGCAAGGTGTAGTTGCCGGCAGGCACGCGCCCGTTCCGGGCGAGATAGATCTGGTCACCGACGTTCAACGTGGAATTGATATAACCGGGATCATCCCCGAACGCGTCGGTGCGTGTGTTGAAGGGCGCATAAGGATCGTAGGTGGAGTCATACCCGGGGAGGATGGCGTAGGAGCCATTGTTCAATAACACATCATCCGGCCCTCCGTTCCCTTCCACCCAGCGGTAGGCATACAAATCGCCGCCGCCGCGGATGTCGATCAGGGATCCGGCTTCCGTGCTCAGATTCCTGGCCCCTATCAGGATTTTCCGTTCGGGTGGCCCGGTCGCCGTGATGTCCACGCCCGTGGGATCTATCCACGCCTCGCCACCGCTGACATAACCATAGGGAATGGTGATGCCGAGCCCGGTGCGTGGATCGACGCCGCTGACCGAGGTCTCGCTTCCAGCGGTCAGGGTCAGCTGCTGGGTCACCGGCAAAGTTGCCAGGGTGCCGGTCAAAGGGTCCGCGAAGGGAGCCGTTCCGGTGCCATCCCATCCCAACCGGATGGTGCCGAATGGCGCGCGCAGGACTCCGCCCTGGACGATGGTGTTGGCAAAAAGATTCAGTTCCCCGCCCGCGGACAGCGGCAACGGAGAACCATTTCCGCCGCCCACCACGAGAGTGCCGGGAGAACCCGGAGCGTCATAGACGACAATATTGAATCGGCTGGCCGTGGTCGGATAGATCTGTCCCGCCACGAGTTCCAGGCGGCCCGCCGCGTTCAGCGTGCCGTTGCCCCGGATGGCGCCGCCGCCCGCATTCAGCGTGGTGCGGCCGATTCCCTGCAAGCTCAAGGTTCCGACATCGATCAGATTGGCCCGCGCCACCAACTCGCCGGTTCCCGCGGAAGGTGTCAGGAAATATTCCGTGCCATTTGTCAGCGTGAACAACAACTGGCGGTCCTCCGCGCGGAGCGGCGGGACGAACGCCTGGCCCAGGGACAGGTAATCAGCGGTCAATTCCACCCGGCTGTCCGCACGGATCACCCCGCCTCCCGCCACGCGCAGCGCCCGATCGGCGGTTATCCTGACAGGTCCGCGGAACTCCACATTTCCTCCCAGGACCAGGGAATCAAAACCGCCCGAGGCAAACCGGTCGGCGGCAAAATAACCCATTCCCGCCAATGGCGTGCCCGATGCATCACGCACCGGCTGACCGATGGGCGACTGACCGCGATTCCATCCCGGGGGAATAACAAGACCGCCTTGCGTGACCACCAGATTGGTCTCCGCGCTGTTGGCGGCCTGGAATCTTCCGGAGGTGACGGACAAAGTGCCGCCCAGGGCCGACTCGCCGCCGGCTTTGCCGCGCAGTTCCGCATCGGAGAATAACATCTGTCCGCCGGTCAGGGTGATGGAGCCGCCATTGCTGTCCAAATTCGTGCGGATCGACAGACCTTGATAGAGCGGAGAGGTCAGACCGCTGGTCGCCGGCACCAATTGATCCCCCGGTTTCAGCATGCGGCCGTCGGCGCCGAGGCCCAGTTGATGAGGATGCAGGTCCACCATTCCGGACGTTCCTGACACATCCAGCAGAGCCCCGGATTCCGCCACGATATTGCCGGAAACACTGATGCTGCCTCCTGGCAGAACCGATCCCACCATGCGTCCAAAGCGGTCCCGCTGCGTGAGGCTCGTCCCCGCCGTGGACAGCCTCGCGGTCGGTCCCAGATACACGGTGGTCTGGGCAAACTCCGGCGGAGCGCCGACCTGCGGCAGGCTGTTGGCCCCCACGATGCTGATCCTGCCGCCCGGCGCTGTGGCGCTGCCTTCAAAGGAAACGGTGTCGCCCCGGAAGGACAGGCTGCCCAGCGCATCCGTCAGAAGCGAGGCCCCGCGTCCGACCACCACATCGCCCCGCGTCAATAACAAGTTCGAGAGTTCGTTCCGGACGCCCTTCGCGGTGAAGCTCAAATTCGCCGGCGCACGCAAACCTTCGGGTTTCTGATAGGGAACCAGGGCGATGGTCCCGCCCGGTCCGCCGTAGGGCATCGCCACGTAGCCCAGCACTTTGGGCGCGATCCGGGTGCCGGGGGCGATGTAAATTCCTGGCAGATATTCCTCGTCCTCCACCGTCTGGCCCAGACCTGTCAGGTTGAAGGTGGAAAATCCACCCTGATTGAAAAAGTCCGGCGACAGCGACAACGACGCGGGACTGAGCGGGGAACCGCCAATCTGGATCAATTGCGCCTGCAACGACAAGGTGCCTCCCGTGGTCGTTCCGGAAAAACCCTTGAGCAGACCGCCTAACCTCAAAGTCCCGCCATCCACCGCCGCCAGATTCGGATCCTGACCGGCGATGATTTCCAACTTCCCGGCCTTCCCAAAAGTCCGCTCGCCGCGCGGGCCGAACTCGACCCCTCCTGACACATCCATCAAACTTCCCGGAGCAAGGTCAGCCGACCATGCCTTGATGCTGATCGTGCCGCCGTCCAGCACCCGGGGGCTCTGGGAAAGCGTGGGACTGGCCGGCCGGTTGTCCACGATCAATCCCGCCGTGTCCACCACGGCGCCACCGCCCAAAATGAAACGCCCACGGTCCTCCTCGGGAACCGGAATATTGATAGCGCCCGAGGCTTTCAGGGAAGCCACCAGACTTGGAGGCAGCTTGAAAACGTTCACATTGATCGCTCCGCCCGGCGCTTTCAAACTTCCCAGAATGGACACATTCGCGCCTGACAAAGCGATGGACCCCGAAGCCGGCGCATTCAAGGCCACCCCGGAAGGCACCACGATATCGCCGTCAGGATTCACGATCTCCAACGAGGCAAAACCATTCTCCCCCAACCAACCCGCCGGCAGCATGGCGCGCTCCACGCGGTCCTCCCGCAGGGGCAGCGGCAGCCCGGCTTCATCCACGCCGAATGCACCCGCCGGACGCTGGCCGGGATTGTCGGTGAAAGTGATATCCGGAGGCGTGGGTGAAAAGGCCGTGCCGATTCCTGTGGACGCTCCGGCAATGAGGCGCTCGATTTCATAATCCAATTTCAAACTCCCGCCCTTGGCCGGAGTCGTGGTCTGCCGCAGCCCGCTGACCGCGGAACCCCGGAAGATGCCATCCAGGGCCATGGATGCACCCGCCAAGGCGAGCCGTCCGGCGTTGGCGCCCTGCAGATATCCGGCTTCATAGTGCTCGCCGTCCATCCACGGAATGCGATAGGTCCGCTCGATATTCCATCGCGGATGCGAGTCGGTGAACAGCCCGCTGAAGATGCCGTCGTAAACCCGGTCCGGCGTGGCGGAGGCGATATCGATGAGATTTCCGTTATATAAAAGTCGGCTGGTCCTGACAAATCCGCCGCCGTAATTCAACCACCCTGCCGAGACATCGATGGACGCATTTTTTTGAATGATGATGGACCCGCCGGAATTCAAATTCACCGTGCCGCCGCCGACGGTGAGTTCGTCCACGGTCCGCTGGATCACGTTCAAATAGCCTCTCAAATCCGCCAAAGGAGTGCCCACCCATTCGCGGCCATTGTAAGTCCCGGTGCGGCGCAGATCCACGGTGATCTCCGGACCCCGCAGCAAACCCGTCCTTTGGAGCGGCGAACTGGCCAACTCCGCACTGCGCAGAGCGACCGTTAGAATGTGGTTGGACAACGGACTCGCGGCATCCGGTGTGCCCGCGACATTGATCATCGCATCCTCGCCCAGATAAATCTGTCCGCCCGCCCTCACAAAAACCGGGGGCGAAATCATGGTCGCGTAATCCCAGCTCCCGGCAGCGAAATTCACAATCCCTCCGGGCGCGTGCACCATGGCGCCGCGGTCCATGTGCAGAATGCTCCCGCGCGCATTGACCTGCGATTTCAAAGCCAGTTCCGTGCCCACCACTTTCTCCTCACTGCCCCATTCCGGCAAAATCCGCGTCACGCTGCCGGGCCCCATGGTCACGGTGCCGGTGGACGTTCCGGACGGCCCGTTGCCATAAAGAAACGGCGCCACATTGGGCCGGGTCACGGGATCGTAGGATGTGTTATTGATGGCATCGAATTCCGCCATCAGATCGATCCGGCCATTCAAGGCCACGGAGGTCGTGGCATCGATCACGCCCATTTGCCTGACATTTTTCCCGGCCACGGACACACTGCCCCGGTTGGCCAGGATGGATCCGTTATTGCTGGCGGTTCCAGCATAGGGCGCGATCGCCGAAGCGGGATCCGCCACGGCTCCGATGAAAACGTCAAGTCCCCGGAGAGAGGGATCCGCACTGCTGTGCGCGGCAAAACCCACCTGCAGGCCCGCAGCCAGAATCGTCTGTCCATCCGGTGTCAGGATCGTGCCGGCATTGTTCACATTCGGACCCACCAGGGCGATGCGGCCACCCACTTTGGATTCGTTGGAGGGCGCGGTCAGCACTGCGCCCGGCAGCACCGTCACATCTCCGATGCGGCCCGTGGCAGGCAGGGGAGGCGGCACGAAAGGCGTGGTCCCGGCCTGGGCCAGGGCTGAGAAAAGAAACTGGGCGGAGGTCTGCTGATTCAACAAACCATCGCGGATCAGCGCGTCATTGATAGGCAGCGAGGACGCCACCAGGGTGTGGACATTCACCTGACTGGCACCCCCGAAAATGATGCCGTTTTGATTCACCACATACACCTGGCCCGGGGCGGTGATGCTTCCGAGAATTTGTGAGGGTCGGCCGCTGGGATCATTGACCTTGTTGAAGGCGATCCATTGTCCGGTGTTTTCCTTGCCGTCGCTCTGGTCAAAATTCAGCTGCGTATCGCGGCCGATATTGAATGTCTCCCAATTCAGAACCGCCTGGGACTGGGTTTGTTTGATATTCACCAGCGTGCGTGCGCCCGACTGGCTCTGGGTGGGCAAAAACGCGCCGGTCCATAACGAAAGATCCGTGCCCACGCCCGGGGCCACCTGCAGGCCGCCGGGGCCCAATCCGTTAGGCACATCCGGCAGTTGGAGGCCGGGATGATTGGGGTCCGCACCCGCATTGTTGGCGCCCGCCGCCGCGCGGTTGGCATTCATCTGCGCCCGCTGCACGGCCTCCACCACCCGGCTGGTGCGGGCGAGGGCATCCTGCGCGGTGGACCTCGCGGCGGCCGCCTGCGCGGCGCCGGTGGAGGCCCCGGGAGTCCGGTTGGTCACGCCGGGCGCGGCGGCTCCGCCGCGCAAAATGTCGCCCGACGGAGCGGATTGCACCATGGCGGCCAACGCCAGACCGGACGCGAGCCGGAGCGTGGGCAAAGCACGGAAATGAATCCGGGCCGGAACGGTTCCGGGCGTCTGGGACACAGGCATGAAATTGGATAGGAAAGCCAACGGCGGGAAATCCCCGGGATGTTGTTATTTGGCCAATGCCTTGGCGAGCGAGACTTCGTTGATGGACACCGGATTTTGCTGCAGCAGCGCGGAGATGTAGGCCTGGCTGTTGGCCTTGGCCCGTTCCTGCCGCATCCGTTCTGTCAGGACGGCGCGCACTTTTTCCAAGGGAGGCGTGGAGGGCTCACGGATTTCCTGACACCGCAGGATATGCCAACCGTCCTTCAAACGCACAGCATCCGACTGGGCACCGGCGGTCAATTTGGTCGCTGCCTCACGGATTTCCGGCTGGATCTGTGCTTCGACCATCCAGCCGATTTCCCCGCCCTGCGCGGCGGATTCGGATTCGTCGCTGTGTTTTTTGGCGATTGCCGCAAAGTCGGCAGTTTTGTCAGCGAGCGCCTTTTTGACTTCGGCCAGTTTGGCCTCGGCCTTTTCCAAATCCGGTTTGGCGATGCCCTCGGGAGCCGCGATGTAAATCTGGGCCAGCTTCCATTGACGGCCCACGGCGAGTGCCGGTTTCGCCTGGTCGTAGGCAATTTCCAGTTCGGTTTCGCTGGGATAGCCGGGAGCGGGCTGGGAGACGGATTGCAAATAACTTTCCGTGATCGCCGTTTCGCGGGCACGTTCGACGGCGGCTTTGACCTGGGGTTTTTCCTCCCACTTTTTCGCCAGGGCTTCGTTCAGCATGAGGCGCTGCACGAGGATCAGACGCACCACTTGATTCATCAGCGCCGGATCCTTGGCGATGGCTTCCTGCTCGCGCGGATCCAACTTTGCCAAGGCGGCCTTCACTTCATCCAACTTCACATCCAGCTCCCCAACCCGCGCGACAACGTTGGTGTCGGGGGCGGCGATGGAACCGGGAACCGGCTTATCAGGCGCGGCCCAGGCGGCGGCGAAGGAGACGGAAATAACACAAATGGCGGGGACGAGGGGGGATCTGATTTTCATGGCTGGGCGGTTTGGTCGAGGAGTTTGTCACCGTATTCCTGCAACTGGTTCTGCAGCTTTACTTTCGTTAGTCCGGTGAAGGGTTCGCGGGCGGCGATGGCTTCGCCGAGGCTGTATTTGCGGTAGCGGTCGAGGATTTCGTTGGCCGTCGCGAAGAGCGCGGCATTGCGTGTGCGCAGGTCGGCGACCCGGCGTTCGAGGGCGGCATTGGTGGCCGCGAAGGCGGCGCGCGCGGCTTCCTTCTTTTTCGCCAGATCGGAAATCTGGATGTGGGCCGCCCTCCATTTATCCAGGGATTTTTGGAATTTTCCCAGCTCCTCCTGACTGGCGGTGAGCTTGCCTTCGAGGTTTTCCTTTTGCTTGGCGGCGGCTTCCATGGCCTCCGATTTCTCGCGGCTGAGGGCGGCCAGTTGTTTGGACATTTTTTCAACCTGCGCGGTCAGTTCCGTGTTTTTGGCATCGGCGGCTGCCTTCTCCGCATTGGCGGTGGCGGCCTCGCTTTGCGCGGTGCGGAGTTGCAGCGTGACGCCTTTCAAGGCCTCGCGGAGTTTGTCCTCGGCCCCAGGGGGCGCCTGGGCAAATCCTGGCAGGATGGCCGACGTTAACAGCAGGAAGGCCGCCGGCAGGAATGGGAATCGGAATGAGTTCATGTTAGAATTTAAGTTTGAAATCGACCTGCAGGTAGTCGCTCTTGAGTGGCGGTCCGGCGATCTGGTCGTTGCTGTTCCATTGGACGCCGAAGGTCGCATTGGGGGAGACGGAATAGGCTCCGCTGAAAACGAAACCCTTCACATTGGTGCCGCCGCCGCCGAAATCGGAATCATTGAATCCATCCACCACGGAGTCGGAGCCGATGTAGCGGTAGTCCGCTCCAAGGGTCCAGTCGCCACGCTTCATCATGGCCAGTTTGCCGAACTTGATGCCGACCATCCATGCGGTGTCATCGCCATCAAACATCCCGATTTTGGCCGGAGCCGTGGTGTCTGTGGAGGTGGCGGCCGCGGTGGGATCAACAGGCGCCAATGGCCCGCGGTTGTTGACCGCGACAGGCTCGATCTCCTCGCGGTTGAACGCGGTGTTTTTGATATACTCGCCATGGACCGCGATCTGGGCGGGCTCGAATCCGCTGTATTCCAGTTTTCCGCTAACAACCACCGGGGTGAACTTGCTGGCCAGACCGAAGTATTGGAACTGATTGCTGGTGCCGAAGTTATTCGTGGCGTCCGGGATGATCTGTCGCAGCGGTTTATAAGTGTTTCCGGCCTGGGCGAAGGAGGGACGGGTATTGTCCGTCGGGCCGGCATCGCTCGAGCTCAGCGGCAGGAAGGGCTCGGAAAGCTCGCCCTGCACCTTGTCGAAATCGAAGTAGGCGATGCCAAGTTTCATCTTCAGCGTGTCTGTTAGCTTCATGTCCAGACCGGCCTGGGCACCGAACAGGAACTTGTCAGTGCTCTCGAATTTCGCCGGCTGATTGCTGGAGAAATTCAGGTCTGTATTGAAGATGGGAAAGGCGCCCGCAGTCAGGAAAGGACTGACATGACTGCCGGCTTTTCCTTTGAGTTTGAGGGCGAGACCGTCGAAGCCGAGGTCCTCGTCGAAGATCAGGCCGGAAGCCATGAAGGGATTGTCAAACCGGCCGCCCAGCGCATCCAGGGACAGGACGTCGGTGCCAAAGTCCGTGTGGTATTTGATGAACGCGCGGTCGAGCCAGATGGCATATTTCGAAAAATTACCGCCCTGTCCGGAGCCTGCCAGACCGACACTCTGGTTGGTGGAGGTCGGGTTGTTATTTTCCCCCGTGGCGATGCGGATGCCGGCGCTGAAGCCGTCGGAAAGCTGCCATTCGCCACCGGCGCGGACGCGGATGCGGTAACGCATGCGTTCCTGATCGACATTGCGCTGCGGCGAAAAGACGAGGCCCGCGGTGTCGAAAGGAGCGCCGGTGTTGATGGCGTTGAAGTTCGGGAAGGAGCCCGTGTTGTCGTTTCCGTCAGGGAATTGGATCAGCTCATAACGCAATCGGATGTCGCCGAAAATATCCGTGGGATCGTCCATCCGCGGCAGGGCGAGGGCGACCGCGCTGTTCTTGCCATCGGGTTGTCCGGCGCGCAGATCCGCCAGGACCTGGGTGCGGATTTCCTCACGCATTTGATTGCGCACGCTGTCGGGCACGTAGCTGACCTTGAGCGCCTCGTCCTCCTCCGCGGCGGCGGCGTCCTTCCGGGCTTTGGCGGCGGTGCGGGCGGCCAGCGCTTCATTTTCCGCCTGCCGGATCAGGCCCACGGCCTCCACCTGGCTCAGATATCCTTTTTGAACAAAGATCCTGAGCATGTTGATAGTCACATTCTGCGACATGTCGGGTGGGGCTTCCTCGGGCGCGCCTTTGTCAGGGAAAAGTTGGGAGATGGGAGGAGGGTCGGTGGGACCGTTGATGTCGCCGGAGGCCGCGTCCGCGTCCGCGGGTGGTGGCGTCGCGGCGGATCCGACGCGGGGCGCCGGGCCCGGATTGTCCTTCACGGCGGAGGGATCGGGAGCATCCGATGGCGCCGGAGCTGGCGTGTCCGCGGCGGCGGGAGCTTCGGCGGCAGGCGCAGGCGCCGGCGCAGGACCCGTTAGGTCCGTTTGCGCGTGGGCCGGCAGCATGGACAGCATCAGAGCCAGGCCCGCCGTGGCCGCGGGTGGGGAAAATTGAAAAGAGGGACGGGTTTTCAAAACAGAAATCAGGGTGGAGGGATCACCGCGGAGCGCGGGCCGTGAGACGGAGATTGATAGGCATTTTCATGCCGGCGGGAGGTGGGGACTGGAGCTGCAGACCTGTCAGGACTTCATTGCGCAGCGCCGCATCCATGGAGGGATCGCCGGTGCTTCCGCTCAGGGAGGCACGGGTCACGCGGCCGGTTTCATCGGCCCAGATTTTGGCGGTCACGCTCAGGCTGGCGGACTTGGTTTTGGAGTGGCGTTTGATAGCGGAGGCGATGCTGTTCTGCACCTGCACGGCGTAATAACCGAACTTGCTGCCGCCGCCGCCGCCCACGCGACGGCCGCCGCCATTGCCGTTTCCGGTGGCTTTGCCCAGGCCGAAACCATCCGTCGGACCATTGCCGGTGATGTTCGTCCCGATGGGTGGCGGGGAGTCGTCCACGGGTTCGGGAGGCGTTTCCTCCGCGACCGGGGTCTGTTCCTCCATCTGCTCCTCTTTCGGCTGTTCCACCTTGGGAGGAGGGGGCGGCGGCGGGGGAGGAGGGGGCGGTGGCGGGGCGAGCTGCACATTGATAGGCACCGCGGCTTTCCTGGCAGGACCAGCGGCGGAGGGCTTGGACGGGCTCATGAAAAGATAACAGGCCCCGGCGGCGGCCAGGGTGGCCAGACCGATCAGCACGCGGTATCGGCGGAAAAAGCCGGGTTCGTCGTCATCATCGTCGTCATCCAAGGCCGAAGCCGCGCGCGTTTTGGCGGATTCCATGGGGGATGGCCTTGCGGCGGATTCAGGGCGGGGGGCACGTTCCCCCGCGACGGATCCGGCGGTTGGCGGGGCGGGAACCGCAGCCTGCCGGGACGCGGCGGCCTGCTTGGTTTTTTCCAAAAGTTCAGTGCTCATAGTTGGGGGGCGTTGAGGTTATTTGGGCGGAGCGGTGACCAAACCGATTTGTGTTATTCCAAGCCGTCCCAACACATCGAGGACGTCCATGATTCCTTGATATTGCGTGCTGCTGTCGCCGCGCACGACGACCGGGACCTCCGGGGTCCGCGCCTTCACGGCACCCAGCTTGCTCTCCAGTTCCGCGAGGGAAACCGGGATGGTGTTCAGCGCGATTTTTCCTTCGCGGTTCACGGTGATGGCCTGCATTTTCGGAGTGTCCATCTTCTTGGCGGCGGCAGCGCTGGCCTTGGGAAGATTGACTTTCATGCCCTGCACGCCGGCCGTGGTCATGATGATGAAGATCAACAAAAGCACCAGGTAGAGGTCCACCATGGGCGTGACGTTGATATCGTCGAAGGATTTGTCGTCGCCTACCTGCATAACAATTATTCGTTGGAGGGGTAAGCCTCGGCGATGCGGGCGATGAACTCCTCGATGAAGGTGTTCATGCCCAGGATGGCGTCCTTGATCCGCGATGCCAGATAACTGTAAGCAAAGAGCGCGGGAATGGCCACGGCGAGACCGGCCACGGTGGCCAGCAGCGCGCCCGCGATGCCGGGGGCGATGGAGTTGATGTCCACTTCACCGCTCTTCGCGATGACCGCGAAGGTGATCATGACGCCGATGACCGTGCCCAGCAAACCAAGATAGGGTCCGCCCGCGATGCCGATCGTGAGGAACACCAACTTGCTCTGAAGCTTCTGGGTTTCCCGGGTCGCGCCGCCGTCCAGCAGGGCGCGGATGGAGGAGATGGAGCGCTCGGACAGGCCGTTGAAACTGCCCTTCGCATTGTGGATGCGGTGCTGGATTTCCTGGGAGCCGAGATGATAGAGATGGAACAGCGGGGATTCCTTCATCGCCTTCTGATCCTTCCGGCTTGAGTTGCCGCCCATGCTTTTCACACTGTCCTCATCCGCGTGGTCGAGCGCCGTGATGTCGGTGGAAATGCTGGCCCATTGTTTGAGAAACACCTTGGATGACTTGTCGATCTTGCCCAGATAGATGAGTTTTCCGATCGCCACGATCCAGCCGATCACCGCGAGGATGGCGCATAGCCAGATCACCACCCAGCCGTCGAATGTGAGGGATTTGGAAATCCCTTTGATCAGGTCCACATGCTCGCTCAGCTCGCTGTGTCCCGCTGCGGCGGAGGCCTCCTCGGCTCCTGTCAGCATCAGCTTCGAGGCGTCAGCGCCCGTGCCCTGGTTGACGGCGGTGAACTTGATAGCGCCGGCGGTGCGGGCCGTGTTTGATAGGTTGAGTTCGTCCAGTTCCCCGGCGAAGCCCGCGGCGGGATCTCCGGGGGCGGTGTCGTGGCCGAGCGTGGAAATACCGGCCATGGCGGGAAGCGTGGCGGGCACGGTGGCGGCGGAGGCGCCGTCCACAAAAAGCGTCAGGCTCCCGTTATTGACCGTCACCGCCAATTGGTGCCACGCGCCCGCCGCGATGGGCGCCGGTGCGGCCGCTCGCTGGACCCCTGCCCCGCCGTCGATGGAGGCAAACGGGGTGCCATTGTCCAGGCCTATCAGAAAGGATCCCGCAGTTTCCCGACGGCTGAAGATGACCGTATTGGGAGCAAGCGTGGCGGGTTTCACCCAGAAGGAAAGAGTCAGGGGACCACCGGCCGGCCAGGCCTGGGCGGGATTGGCGGGAAGTGTAATGGCGTTCTGGCCCGTGAACCGCAGGCCGCCGCCGATCAATGCCGTGGCCACCGGAACGCCCGTTCCTTCGGCGTTCACCGCCGCCGGGGAGGCGTCCGCGGGTGCGCCGCCGTTCTCGGAAAAATGATAAACCCCGATGGTTTTGTCATCATAGGTTTCCTTGGAATTGTCGGCTCGTTCCGCCGCCGGATTGCCATAATATAGCCAGACCTCGGTGGACGCTCCAGCCTTGAGTTCAGGCACCTTCACCCACACCAGGGCTTCATTCAGCAAACCATCCCAACGCTCAATATGATGCGGCAGGACGGTTTTGTTATCGGCGCTGACGAATCGCAGGTCCGACCCGTCCTCCTTGGACGAGGCGAAGCCGAAATCAGAGGATAGCCGGATCAGCACGGCGGGCGATCCGGGCGGGGTGTCCAGGGGCACGCCCTCCGCGCCGGTGTTCAATGTGATCTTCCGGCGGGCGGACCATTCCGGTTTCCACCAGTTCCCCGCGTCGGCGGCGAGGCAGAGTTCCATGCCGGAGGCGATCATCAGCAGAGCGGCGATGAGCCTGACAAATGAGGTGGGGACCGTCCTTGAAAAACGTGTGTGAGGTGGGCGCATTGTTAAAAAGTTAGAAGTCGGTCCAAAGGCGGAAAGTCAGGAGCCAATCCCCCTCCTGCACGACCCCGGCATCACGCAGGGGAAGGCCGGCATCGAGGGAGGCATGGAAGTGGTCCTTGAAGGAAATGCGGCTGCCGGCGCCCACGCTGACCAGGGAGAATTGATCGTCCTGGTCCGGCAGGGGCTCATTCAGCGTCAGGTGGCCGGCGTCGGCGAAAACGTAAAATCTCCACTCGTCCGTGCGTTCGGGCGGAGCGTCGGCCGGGGCCGGTGTTCCATCCGCCGGGGGCGCCGGTTTGCGGCGGTTGATCAGGCTGGGGCTGCGGAGTTCGAGGGAGCCGAAAACCGCGTTGTCGCCCAACACGGTGGATTCCAAATACCCGCGGGCATTTCCCAAGCCGCCGCCGCTGGCCTGCTCGCTGTTGATGAGCGGCTGACTGGCGCTCTGGCCCTGCACTTTGGCGAAGATCTCCATGCCTCCCGGCAGGTCGTGCGTGTGCGCCAGATCGCCGCGGACATGGAAAAAGTTTCCTCCGGCAAGGTAGCGTTTCGCATCGAACTCATAGGGATCGCTGCCGATGCCGCGGATTCCATAAGTTAGCGATGCATTGACATCGGTGGAATGTTTCGGCGCGACCCAAGTGCCTCCATAACTCATCGTGAATGGATAGTATTCAATCGGGGTTTGCTGGGTTTGTCCCGCAAAAGTCACATCCTCCTCAAAGTGTTTGTAATCCACGCCAAGGCTCAGGGAGTGGAAGTAGGAAGGCTTTTCACTGAAGGGGGGACCGGATGGCAGCGTGAAATTCAAGCGGCCGCCGACCACATACCCGCGCCCGCCCACGGAGGATCCGCCAAGGGTGTTGATATCGCTGTCCTGCTTCGTTCCGCTCAGCATGAAGCTGGTGGTCGGCGTCAGCGGGAGCATGTAAAACATGGAATAAACCGCCGCATCCTCCGTGCGCTCGGGCGCGACCTGGAAGTTGAAGCCGAGGGTATGTCCGGCCTGCCAGAGATTCGAATAACTGAGGCTGCCGTTCACCCGCAGCTCCGAGGTGTCGGGACTGTATCGGTTATTGAGTTCTATCGAGCCGTGGAGCGGATTCTTATCCTTCACATTCAGGTCCACATCCCATGTGCCCGGGAGCACTCCGGGCCGGACATCCGGGATGACCTGGCGGTCGGGGTGACGGTTCAGCGCCAGCAGGTCGGCTTTGATTTTATTGAAGTCAGGCACCTCACCCTCAGCGAGTGAGGGTGCTTTGGCGCGGATTTTTTCCGGTAGAAAATAACGTGATCCCTTCACCCGCAGCCGCCCGATTTTACCTTCTCCCACCTCCAGGGTGACTACGCCGAACTTCACCTCCTGCGGCGGCACGATGACTGTGACGAGACTGTAACCCGCTTCGCGGATTTTCTTTTCCAAATTTGCCCGTGCCTGCTCGACATGGGCGCTGGTGCAGGCAGGTCCCATGAAAGGATACACTGCGGACTCCGCATCGATCCGCGGGAGTTTCGACAGGCCCTTGATGCGGTAATGCCGGATGTAAAATGGCTTCTCGGCGGTCTCCCCGGCGGTCGGGGTTTCAGCGGCATTTTCCGGAGGTGTCACCGGAGGCTTCACGTCCGCCGCGACAGCGTTCCAGCCTCCGAGGGCGAACCCGCAAACCATCATTCCGCGGAAAAAATTCCGCAGTCCCGGCAGAGCCTTGAAGGGACCTCGGGGGTGATGGTTTGATAGGAACATAAAATACAATTTCCGGTGCCGCATGCCGTCGCGGTCCGCGTCCTTTCCTACACTGACTTGCGGCAGGATAAATGAATCTATTGGAACAGATTCGTCACATAAGCTCCTGGCAGGACATCACGTGATCAAAACAAATTGAAGGGCGGCGCCGAAGCGCCGCCCTTCACCCCTTTGGTTATTTTGGCACCGGGCTTCGTCGTCCTACGAAGTGGGTCCCGGCGTGGCAGCGGGCCTTGATAGGTCCCCTGACCCGATGACTCTGAACCAGTCCCAGGCCGTCCGAAAGTTTGGCAATGCAACAGTTTCGGCAGAAACGGGGATTTGATCCTGCCGCGCGGCGAGGGGTCTCAATGCCTCAAACCTTCCAGGATGCGCTCTATTTGAATAGTGCTCCGCCGCATGGTGAGGAGAGATTGGCGGAGAGCCACCGGATCGGTGATCATGCCATCCAACAAATTTTCCAGGTAGCCCTGAACAATGGTCAATGGGCCACGCAGTTGCACCAGCACATCCGCCGCGGGGTCCGGCGCCACCTTGGCCGCAGCGTCCGCGCGTTCATCCGGCCGCAGGGCCAGACGCACCAGACGCCGATCCGCCGACAGGGTCACGCGAACGGCCTCGACGAGGAAATGCCGGTCATCCCGCCACTGCTCGCCGGGCAGCCGCAGGGCGCAGGCTTGTGATAGGATGTTGCCGGTGGAAAAGCATTCCGTGACGAGTTGACTGAGTTGCCGGTCGGCGAGGACCGCCTCCATTTTCCGTCCCAGCAACCTGCCCTTCGGCATGAAAAGGATCCGCGCCGCCTCATTGCTGAACAGGATGCGGTCGCCATGGTCCACCAGCAGACAGGCATGCGCCAGCCCCTCCAGAACTGTCTCCAATAACATGTTCGTCCCCGAGTTTTCCCAGGTCTCCGGCTGTTCGGGATCGGTGACGGAATGGTCCGGAGGCGGGCATGGGGTATCGGTCGGAGTCTTCACGTTCAGAAACCACACTCATCCCCCCCTCCTGCCCCGGGGGCAAGTTGTGCTGAGTGACAGAACCGACAGAATCGGCTGAGTTTCAGGGCCTCCGCGATGCGCGGGGCTGTTGATTTTCCAAGGCTGCGGCGTGGACCGGAGGGCACGCGGGAACGAAAAGAAAGGGTTATATTCCCATCTTTTTCGCCACGGCGGCATCCATGGCCTGCTCCACCAAAATGGCGGCCAGGGTTTCAGTGGCCTCGTCCAGCGTGGCATTGGCGGTCTTCAGCCGGCGCAAATCCCCGGCCTCCAAAGCGGCCTCCACGCCGGCGACACCCTGACGGATTTCCCCGCGTGCCGAGTCGTCCAATGCGTCCCCGGCCAGGGGAAGCGCTCCCGCCACGGCGTCCAAAAGCTCCCGGCTTTTCAGCGCGGCCTCCGCCCATTGGCGTTCCGTCATGTCCTCGAACGCATGGTCCACGGACTGTGCGATCATCTCCCCGACCTTTGCCTCGCTCACATCCACGGCGGCGTGGCGGATCTCCACCACCTTGTCCAGACCGGTTTTGGTGTCCCTCGCAAGAATGGTTAGAATGCCATCGGCATCGATGCTGAACTGCACTCCCACGCGGGCGCTGCCTTTGGGACCTTTTTCGAAACCGACCTCGAATTCCCCCAGGGTCCAATTGTCCCGGGCCATCTCGCGCTCCCCCTGCAGCACGCGGATGCGCATGCCCGGCTGATCCGTGACGGCATTGGTGAAAAGCTCGCCGGCCTTGGCGGGGATGGTGGTGTTGCGGGGCAATATCACATTCATCAAGCCGCCGAAGGTTTCGATTCCCAGTGATAGGGGAGTTACATCCAACAGCACCACGCGGCGCATCGCCCCTGACAAAATGCCGGCCTGGATGACCGCTCCCAGCGCCACGGTTTCGTCAGGATGCCGGCTGGTGTCGGGTTCGCGGCCGAAGATTTCGGCGGCGATTTCCCTGACAGCCGGGAGGCGGGTGCTGCCGCCGACCAGCACGGCGGCGCTTAAATCCGCAGGCGTCAGCCCGGCATCGGACATGGCCTTCCGGCACAGTTTGCCGGTTCGTTCCAGGAGCGGCTTGATCAGTTTTTCAAACTCCCGGCGCGTCACGGTCCTGACAAAACTTTCCGCGCCGCGCCAGAACGGCAGCCGCACCTCCACCTCCTCCTGGAATGACAAGGCATGCTTGGCCTCCACCGCCGATTCCAAAAACCGGGCGCGCTCCAGGGAGGTCAGGCCTGACCATCCACCTTCCAGTTCCGATGCCAGCCATTGCGCCAACAACAGATCGAAGTCATCGCCACCCAGCCGCGTATCCCCGTGAGTGGCAAGCACTTGGAAAATTCCATCATTCAGCTCCAGGATGCTGACATCAAAAGTCCCACCGCCGAGGTCATAAACCGCGACGCGCGAACGTCCGCCCAATTTATCCAATCCAAACGCCAGCGCGGCGGCGGTGGGTTCGTTGAGGATGCGTTCGACTTTCAAGCCCGCCAGGCGCCCGGCCTCGCGGGTGGCCTGCCGCTGCGCATCATTGAAATAGGCGGGCACGGTGATGACCGCGCGCGCCACCGGACGCTCGAGGGCGGCCTCCGCGACTTCCTTCAACCGGCGCAGAATGGCGGCGGAGATTTCGATAGGGGATCTCCAGACTCCATCCATAACAATCCCGAGCGATCCATCCGCGCCCGCCCGCACCTCCGGTCCCATGCCTCCGAAACGGCCCCCGGCCTCCGGTTCCCCATCGCTCCCCCTATCCGGTTTTCCGTCCTCCATCGCGTGGTCGCCCGCGCGGCGTCCTATCAATCTTTTCACGGACACCACCGTGCGCGCGCCTTCCGTCACCCGCCGCCTCCAGGCCTCCGCTCCCACGACCGGCGCCGCCTCAGCGCCGCCATAATACACCACGGACCGCGTCATCCGGCTGCCCTGCGCATCGGCCAGCAAAATAGGGAAACCCGCATCCACCACGCCGACGAGCGACTGCGTGGTGCCCAGGTCGATGCCGAT
>JAQGPD010000121.1 GCA_028293305.1 Verrucomicrobiales bacterium
ACTCTGCTGGGCATCGCGCACCACCGCCAACTCATCTACATCGCCCCGGTCAAAACCAATCAACTGCGCCCCATTTCCAAAAAACTGGCGCAATCCGAATACACCCGGCTGCGCCCGCAGCAAACCCAGGAAATCGCCGCCGGCCTCCGCCGGGAATTCGCCCGCGCCCTCACCGCTGCCCCAGGATCCCCTTACAAACTCGCCCTCAAGCCCGGCAAAAATACCCTCATCCTGGAAATGAACCTCATCGAGCTGGACCCCACCAGCGCCAAAGGAAACATCACCAAAACCGTGGTGAAATACACGCTCAGCCCCATCGCCAGCATGGGAGTCGGGCTTTTCACCGGAGGCCGCATCGCCATCGAGGGCCGTCTCCGCGAAGGCACCACCAAAGCCATCGTCATGCAATTCGCCGACCGCGAAAAAGACAAAGCCACCATCTACAGCGCCCGCGACTACATGGCCCTGGGCCACTCCACCCGCACCATCCGCGAGTGGTCCGAGCAATTCGCCACCTTCCTCCAGTCCAACCGAGCCAAAGTAAAAGACTCCTTCTTCCTGACACCGATGGTCTATTGACCCCCCCGTCCGCAAGGCCCCAATGCCGCCAGGCATTCCAGCCGCCAAGGCTTTTGGACTGAGGAGACTCGTCACCGCTTTCTCCAAGCGGGCTTGCCCGCGCCGATCCACGCCAAAACCCGCAATCGCTCCTCCCACCCACCCCGGTCCACGCCCCGCCCTCAATCGCCCCTCCCACCCAAGGCTGCCCCAAGTCTCCAGTCCAGTCCATCACTTCCCATCCGCCCCGGCCCCAACATCCGCCCCAGCCTCCGCCTCAACATTCTCTCCCGCCCCAACATCGCCCCCCCCAGCCAACGCCGTAAACCGTTGATAAAGCCAGGACGCCACCAACGCAATCACCGCCACCGCCAGAAACGCCGCGATCCGGTATCCACTCCCGATATTCTCCAAATCGTGGAGGAACAACTTCACCATCGCCGCCCCCAGCAAGCCCAGTCCGGCATAACGCGTCGGCGCATTCCGCAATCGGAAGCCCAGCCCCAGAAGAGCCAGGGCAAACAGCGACCAGGAGATCGTGGTCGTCATCGCCCGGCCAAAATCCGTGCCCCACGAAAACACAGCCATCGGAAATCCGGCGGGTGTGAAGGCCGTGGCGATTTCGATATTGAGCAAAACGAATAACAGAATCCCGGCCAGCCCGCGGAACCACACCGGCAGGCGGATTTCCTGCCACCGCGCGTCCGTATCCCGCAACACCGCGGATGCCGTCAACAACGCCGCCGTCACCGTGCCGAAGGCGTAAAGCTGCCAGTTCCATAACCAGAAACCCTCCGGCAGCGGCCCATGCCAGGAATCCGGATTCACCGCCAGCCTGACAAAGGAAACCGCCAACAAAACCGACCCCAGATTCCGCAACCCAGGATGCGGCACGCGCCCGAACAACCAACACAAAGCCGCTCCCTCCAGAGCCCAGCCGATCGTAATCCATTGCCGGTCAAACTGGATAGGGAAGATCAAGGTCACGAAAAACAAACCCGTTCCCGCCAGCCACGCCAGCTGTGTCAGGCGCTGCGGATTTTCCCTCGCCTGACAACGCCTGACATATTCCATCCCGGCAAAAGGCAGCAGCGCGAAACCCGCGGGCACCCATCCGGGAGCAACCTCCGGCCAGAAGGTTTCCACCAGATCATGCACCGGAAAAAAGAACCCCACCGCCGCCAGCGAGGCGGTGATCCATGGCCACATTTGTTCCGCCAGGGATTTCCGGAAGACCCAGGCATAAACCTGAAACAGCCCCAAAAATCCCAGACTCCACCCAAGCGCCAACCCCTTGCCGGACGGCTCCATGCGCAGGACATGCCAGCACCCATACAACAGCGTCACACAAACCAAAGCGGTCGGCACCACCAACGCCTGACGTGCAAAACGGGCCAGTCCCAACAGAAAAACCGCCAACACGGCCGCCAGGGCGAATACCATGCCAGGGTCCTCCATCCGCAGCTTGAGGACCACCAGAATCAAAAGAAAAAAAGGCATCACCGCCGACGCCACGGACAGCGACAGCCCGGCTGCCCCCGCTCCGGACCGCTTGCCCAGAACCGCGCCGGCGCCGGCGAACAAGATGGCGAAGCTCCCCAGCATCACCAGGAAAACAGTCAGTTCCGCACCACCTCCGCCCACCAAAGCCGCCCCCGAGGATCGAAAAAACCAAGTGCCCGCAGTCAGCAGGGTCAGCCCCAGCGCCGCCGCGACCGGTCCCAATTTCCCGGACCGCCAGGCCATGGCCAGGACCAGTCCCACCGCCAGGAACAACGCCGGCCAGAGCAACCACCCCGCATCGTGCAGCCGGCTGACGCCCCGCAACATCAGGCCCAAAGGCAGCACCGCCGCCCAACCCGCGACCTCCGGCAGGCCGCCATGACGCCTTTGCCAAGCGGTGGCAAAAGCGCTGTGCAGCACACCGGCCAACAGAAAAATGCCCAATCCCCATGGCAGCAATTCCGTGGTCAGTCCCGCCTGGGTCCAGCTCATCAAATGCAGGAAAACCAGACCGGCAAAAACCGCGCAGGCAGGCAGCGCCCCCGCCCGCCGCCACCCCGCGGCCATCACCAGAATCTCGGTGCCGAACACCAGGCTGTATAACAATCCCGGCCGGGCCATCAGACTTGGAAATCCCAGAAAAACATAACCCGCCAACAAGGCACCACCCGCCACGATCAACGCCGCCGTCATTCCAAAATCCCACGCATAACCTTCGGCACCACCGGCAACACTCCTAACACCAAGTGCGGATTCCCCATCCCCGGCCGCCGGCGCGGGTGCCGGTTTCTCCAGAATCGCCGCCGCCGCGAACAAGCCGGAAAATGTCAGGAAAACACTGACCGGGATCCATGAGGCCGCTCCCTCCGCATAGCCGGACGACACAAAAAACGTCCCCAGCCAACCCGCCTGCATGATGACCGTCCCGATGGCGGCCAGCGGGGAAAGATGCCGCCAGCCCTGACGCCAGGCCACGGCCAGCACGCCGAGATCCAGCAGCGCGATATAACTGAAAAGCCCGAATGGATTGTCCTCGCCGGTGGAGCACAGAATCGGCGTCATGAATCCGCCCAGCAGCCCCAGCACGGCGATGACCTGGGCCTTCATCCGTCCTGACAAAAAGAAGGCCGTGGCCGTGATCGCCGACATGATGCCAAAAGTCGCCATGGCGCTGTCGAAAGGCGGAATCCGGTAGAGCGCATGCGCGGCATAAGTGACCCCGTAAAGCACCACCACGCCGGTGGCGGACAAGGTGTGCGCCAACACCGCATAAGGCTTCCGTTTCTGGATCAACCAGCCGGAACCCAGCAAACCGAGCCCGGTGATGAACCCGATCACCACGCGCAATCCCGGCGGCAACCAGCCCCGCTCAATGCTCAATTTCACAAAAAACAGCACGCCAAAAAACATCGCCAGGCCGCCGATCCACGCAAAAAGCTTGGCTCCCATGAAGTGCTCCAGGGACGGGGTCGGACGGGGCAGCGGAGCCGGGACTTCCGACCTGCGCGGCGCCGTGGGGGCGGTGG
>JAQGPD010000124.1 GCA_028293305.1 Verrucomicrobiales bacterium
AATCGCCACCGCTTTCAACCGGCTCAGCGTGATGTCCAATGAGTCCGGCAGCGATCCGCTGGAGTTCCGCTGGGCCCAGGTTTTTGACCGCGTGAAGACCAATGCCACGGTTTTCATGGGCCTCACGCTGGAGTGCGCGCAATGCCACGATCACAAATATGACCCCTTCAGCCAGAAGGAATTCTATCAATTCGCCTCCTTCTTCGACAACATAGACGAACTGGGTCTGTTTTCCCGCTTTTCCAACGGCACGCCAACCCCCACGACCTTCGTTTACAAACCCGGTGAGGAGGAGGAGCACCGGCGGCTGAAACAACAAATCACCGCCGCGGAAAAGGATTTTGAGTCGGCCAAAGCGGGCGCGCCGCAACGGTTCGCGGAGTGGCTGCGGACCCACGCGCCTCCCGGCCAGGGCGCCGGACTTTGGACCGCGATCCTGACAAATCCCGCCGCCCGCCCGGCCGCCGCGCCTCGGACTCCGAGTGGTTATTTCAGTTTCGATCTCATTGATGCCAAGGAGAAAAAGTTCATGCCGGACCTCGGAGGCGGGCCCGGCTCGTCCGACAACGCCAGCCAGACTCCGCCGGAAGGGAAGTTCGGTTTGGGCGCGGGGCTGCCGGCGGACAAGGACAAAAAATACGAGTTCCCGGGAGTCGCCGCGTTTGGCCGCACGGATGCGTTCAGCTTCACCTTCTGGCTGAAAATGGAGGCCCCGCTTCCCCGCGCGGTGGTCCTGCACCGCAGCCGCGCCGGACTGGACGCCGCCAACCGCGGCTATGAACTGACCCTGGAAAACGGTCACCCCACCGCCACCCTGGCGCATTTTTACCCCGGCAATGCCATCCGCATCGAGACGGTGGATGCGGTCGATTTCAAGGACTGGCACCACGTGGGCTGGACCTATGACGGCTCCAGCAAAGCGGCGGGACTCAGCCTTTTCATCGATGGCAAAGCCGTGGCCACGCGCATGGTCAGGGACAGTCTGACGCGTGATATTTCCTATCTGAAGGAATGGGGGGATCTGGATAACATCAAGGTCGCCGACGCCAAGGGAAGCGACTTGATCACTCTGCAATTCGGCGGGCGGAATCTCGATAAATCCCTCCGCGGCTCCACGGTGGACGAATTGAAATTCTACGACTGCGCCCTGACAGAACCGGAGATGGCCCGGTCCGCTGGCCGCCGCGAACCCATGGACGAAGCCGCCTGGCTGCCATGGTTTGTCAGGGAAACCGATGCTCCCTCCCGCGCCGCCGCCACCGCTTTGCATGAGGCCCGCGTCCAGGAAAACACCCTGGCCACCAAGCTTCGCGACCTCATGGTCATGCAGGAGCAGCCGGGCCCGCGCCGCGCGACCACGGTGCTGGCGCGCGGTCGTTTTGACAGTCCCGCCGACCCTGTTTCCCCGGGCACCCCCGCCGCGCTTTCCGCCTGGCCGGCCGGGGCCACGGGCGACCGCCTCGGCCTGGCCCGCTGGCTCACCTCGCCGGAACATCCCCTGACATCACGCGTGGAGGTGAACAGGCTGTGGCGCCTTTTCTTCGGTCGGGGCCTGGTGGCCACCGGTCATGATTTCGGCATCCAGGGCGCGCCGCCCACGCATCCGGCTTTGCTGGACTGGCTGGCAGTGCGCTTCCGGGAAAGCGGCTGGAATATCAAATCGCTCTGCCGGGAAATCGTTCTCAGCCGCACGTTCCGCCAATCCTCCACGCCCGCCGATGCCGGCACGCTCACCACGGATCCTGACAATCGCTGGCTCGCGCGCGGACCGCGCCTGCGGCTGCCCGGCGAGCAAATCCGCGACGCCGCGCTGAGTGTTTCCGGCTTGCTGGTCCCGGAAATCGGCGGCCCCAGCGTGAAGCCCTGGCAACCCGACGGCCTCTGGGAGGACAGCGGCACGCAGCACACATATGAGATGGACCAGGGTCCGGCCCTGCACCGCCGCAGCCTCTACACCTTCTGGCGCCGCACCTGCCCGCCGCCCATGCTGTCCGCGTTCGACGCGCCCAGCCGTGAGTTTTGCCTGGTGCAGCGCGAGGAAAGCCTGACCCCATTGCAAACCCTGGCTGTTTTGAATGACCGGGCCTTCCTGGAGGCCGCCCGCGCTTTGGCGGCGAAAACGTTGGAATCCCCGGCACCGGACCCGCCCGCCCGCGTCATCTCCTGTTTCCAACGCGCGACCGGCACCCTGCCCTCGCCGCCGCAGTTGTCGGCCCTGACAAAACTCCACAACGAAAGCCTCGCATACTATCAATCCCATTCCGCCGACGCCGCGGCGTTTCTGCAATCGTCAGGATCCCCCGCCGCGGAGGGTCCGGGGGTGCCGGATCAGGCGGCGCTCATGGTGGTCTGCCGCGCCCTCTTCAGCTCCGGGGAA
The DNA here is from genome assembly GCA_028293305.1 of Verrucomicrobiales bacterium. GTDB lineage: Bacteria > Verrucomicrobiota > Verrucomicrobiia > Verrucomicrobiales > V1-33 > CAIZWU01. The sequence goes on from JAQGPD010000124.1 coordinate 2,378, forward strand.
TTCCTGGAAACCTGGTAATTTTTTTGAATGCCCATGTCTGACCACCTCACCGATTCCGCCCTCCACCAGACCCGCCGCCAATGGCTGGGACGCAGCGGGCTGGGCCTTGGGTCCCTCGCGCTTTCCAGTCTCCTGGCCCAGGGAAAAACGCCGGGGCCGGGCGGACTTCCGGGATTGCCGCACTTCGCCCCCAAGGCGAAACGCGTGATCTTTCTTTTCATGAGCGGCGGCATGTCGCAGCTGGAGTCCTTCGATTACAAACCCCTTCTGATTGAACGGAATAACAAACCCTTGCCGGACTCCGTGCTGCGCGGGCGGCCGGTCCTGGGAATGTCGAAAAATCAGGGATCGTTTGTCTCCACGGGATCTCCATTTCCCTTTGCCCGGCATGGACAAAGCGGGGCCTGGCTGAGCAGTTGTTTCCCCCATCTCGCCAAGCAGGCGGATCGCATCTGCTTCCTGAAAGGCATGGTGTCGGATGCGGTGAACCATGATCCCGCTATCATTTTCATGAACTCCGGCGCGCAGTTGCCGGGACGGCCGTGCATGGGCTCCTGGCTGAATTACGGATTGGGTTCCGAGAACTCGGACCTGCCCGGTTTTATTGTGCTGGTCACCAAAAAACCCGCCGACCAACCTTTGTCAGGACGCCTTTGGAGCAGTGGTTTTCTTCCCGCATCCTATCAAGGTGTTCCGTTCCGCTCCGGACGCGAGCCGGTGCTGTTTCTAACGGATCCTCCCGGCCTGCCCCCGGCGCTCCGGCAGTCCACCATGGAGTCCATGCACCATGTCCAGACGGACACCGCCGCCCGGCGTCAGGACCCCGCGATGCAGGCGAGAATTGACCAATATGAACTCGCTTTCCGCATGCAGATGTCGGTCCCTGACGCGGTCAGCCTAACCAATGAGGCGCCCGCGACCCTGGAACGTTATGGCCCCGAAGTCGGCATTCCGGGATCCTTCGCGGCAAACTGTGTTTTGGCCCGCCGGCTTTGTGAGAAGGGCGTGCGCTTTGTCCAACTGTATCATCCCGGCTGGGACCACCACGGCCAATTGCCGGAACTCTTCGCCGGCACATCCAAAGAGGTGGACCAGCCCGCCGCCGCGCTGCTGCAGGATCTGGCGGACCGCGATATGTTGAAGGACACGCTGGTGGTTTTTGGCACGGAGTTCGGGCGGACTTGTTATGCGCAGGGGAATCCTGGCAAGGAAGCGGGCTTCGGGCGCGAGCACCACCGCAGCGCGTTCAGTTTCTGGCTGGCGGGCGCGGGCGTGAAAGCCGGCATTTCCCACGGCGTCACGGACGATTTTGGATTCGATGTGGTGGACGGCAAGGTCACCGTCAATGACTTGCACGCCACGCTGCTGCATCTGCTGGGCATTGACCACGAGCGCTTCACCTATCCGTTCCAAGGCCGCGATTTCCGGCTGACCGATGTCGCGGGCAAATTGGTTTCTTCCATCCTGGCATGATTCCCGACTCCTTTTCCGTCCATATTTCTCTGCGGAACCGTCCTGCCTGGCTCACCGGCTTTTGTTTCGGAGCGGCGCTGCTGTGCCTGATCGGCGGGTGCAAAAAGGAATCCGAGCCCAAGCCCAAGCCGCCCAAAAAAGCTGCCGCCGCCTCGCGGGCCGTGCAGGAACGGCGGGCCTTGAACAAAGTCGAGGAGGTCATGCGCGGCTTGGCGACGCCCCCTCCGGATGGGGCGCCCGCCAGTGCTGAAAGCAGTAGCTCCCCCGCCGCGCGCGCGGCCCGGATGCTGGAGAAATTGAAAACGGTGCCGGTGGGGGACCTCCCCGAATCCCTCCAGGCTTCCTGGCAGGAAATGACCGTGGTGTTGTCGGAGGTGGCCGCCGCTCCACACGCCGCAGTGTCCGGGAGTCTGCTGCAGCGCGGCACCGCGGCCGCCGGGGCTTTGAACGACGCCCTAGCCAAGGAGGGCCTGACGGATTTCCGGTTCTGATTCCGGCTGCGGCTTGCGGCTTGCGGCTTGCGGCTTGCGGCTTGCGGGTTGCGGCTGGCGGCTTTGGCTTCGACCCGGATTCCGGTTCCAGCTTTGACCCGGCTGTGACGGCGCCGGTCCCGGCATCCCGGCGGGCTGGGCGGACGTTTTATGAGCGGATGGCTGCGGGCGGGCTTCGCCCGGCATTCATTTGTTCCAACTGGAAACCGCCATGCCGATCTCTCAACTTTTTTTGATAGGCCTGGCCATTGCGGCGGTCTATTTTTTGGTGGTGTGGGCCGTTTGTGTCCGCATCAAAAACTATGGGCTGCTGGATGTCGCCTGGTCCTATGGGGTGGCGGTGCTGGCTCCGTTGTATGCGTGGCTGGGGCCCGGTGACCCGACGCGGAAGTGGCTGGCGGCGGGGGTGGGCATGGCGTGGAGCCTGCGCCTGGGGACTTACATTTTGTTGCGGGTGCTGCGGCACCATCCGGAGGAGGACCCGCGCTACCGCACCCTGCGGGAACGCTGGCCGGGATCGGGCAGGTTTTTGTTATTCTTTGAATTGCAGGCGCTGATCGCCACGATTTTCTCACTGCCCTTTTTGTTGATGTCATATAACACCTCGCCGGATCTGAAGGCCGTGGAGATCGCGGGGTTGGCTATCGCTTTGTTGTCATTGGGCGGGGAGGCCTTGTCGGATCATCAAATGAATGTGTTTAAAAAAGATCCGGCCAACCGCGGGAAAGTATGTCAGGACGGACTGTGGCGGTATTCCCGGCATCCGAATTACTTTTTCGAATTCATGGTCTGGGTGGGATTTTTCCTGGCCGCGCTGGGAAGCCCGTGGGGATGGACCATGGTGGTGTGTCCGCTGCTCATGCTGCATTTCCTTCTGAATGTGACCGGGGTCAAACTCAGTGAGAAA
>JAQGPD010000646.1 GCA_028293305.1 Verrucomicrobiales bacterium
GGTCTCGCTGCTTCAATTCTTTGACCTGCGGTGGCATAGCAGATGAATTTCATGCGGAAGGTGTTGCAACTGAAGCCGGAGCCCCGAGCCCGTTTTCCAGAGTTGGTCCCGGATTTGCAAATAGCCGTAAGCCGGATTTTTCCGCACCAGCCGGAAATTGTGACCCGACTTACCAAATACGTCCAGGCTCAGGCTTGGGAGTTTGGTGCTGCAACGAAAGTGGCCAATGGGAAGATCATTGCGGCACCTCCTTCGCTGCGCCCCTGCTCGCCCGGGAAGCAGCCCGAATCATGTCATATCTTCAAAAGAAGTGCGAACCAGGAACCCGGCCATTCGCTTCCCTGGTAAAGGCAGTCATGGGTTTGTGCGCCACCCGACCGGATCTTCCAAAGCAATATGAAAAACTGGCCAAGCATACACTGGGCTTTGGTCGTGTGACCTTGGAGGATGTTGAAGCGACAACCGCAGATCGGGCACTGTTTCTCTGGCAAGGAATCATTGGGTCGGAGGATGAGATTCTAACCGAGGAACTACCACTACCTGGTGAAAGCGTCAAAGCATGTGGGGCTCCCGAACTGCGCCTCGTTTGCGCTTGGGAAACGCCGGTGAATTCTGCGGCCGAAAACATCTGGGCTTGTCGCAAAGTGGATATAACCCTGCGACCTCTGGGCGGAGCGGAAGCATTGAAGCCTTCGAATCTCAATCCAAAAGGCTATCCACTGATTGAACGCGTTTACGTCCTCGGCGGCAACGCTCGTGCAGAGATAGAAAGAAATGACGCCTGTCTTCTGGAACTAAAATACACCCACCTCGAAATGGCAGAATACCCTGCTGGGATCTTGGATTTTTCTTCTCAGCAGCGGATAAGCCTTGCCTTTGAAATTCATGACGCTCAGGCAGGCGGCCCCTCGCCTCATGCGTATGTCCAAGCCCTACCCGTAGCGGCGTCACTCAATCGCCTCAGCACAATTGTTCCCGCCGCAAGGCAAGCCGTCTCCATTAGAACTTTTGAATAGCTGGACGCCGTAAGGCATTTAAACGCACGCCAGTGCTGCAAGACGAATTGCCAGTTTCCATTTTTGCGGATTATCGCCGGTCCTTCACCTTCCGGACCTCCACGCTTTTCAGGTAGTAGCGGTTGTAGGTGTTGCCGTCGGATTCGAGGGAGAGGTTGTAGCCCCAGTAGTTGACGAATTGGGGGTCTTCGAGACGGAAGGTGGCGGTGTGCCAGGTTTTGTTATCGGGGATGGTGAACCAGTGGCCGGCGGTTTTGATGCCGGTGGTGGATTCGTAGATGAGCTTGAAGCCGGCGTTGTCGTTGGCTTCGTTGCGGCGGCAGACGACGGTGATTTCCAGAGGCTCGCGGGTGTAGGAGAGGAAGGCGGGATCCACCACAAAGACGTTGCCGCCGGGCACTCCGCCGGCGCGGGCGGATCCGCCGTAGGCGACGACTGATTTTGCCAGGGCATCGCCGGAGAGGCTGCGCAGGCCGTCCAGTTTTTGGTTTTCGCCGGTGGTTAGGGAAACTGAGGTGGCGCTGGAATAATCCGCGCCCCACCACTGCATGGGACGGTTCCGGTTGGCTTTGGCATCGGTTATCAGCGGGCGCGGGAGGTTGGTGAAAAGAAGGGGCGCACCGGTTAGGGTGAAGGCTGGGCCGTTTGAAGATTTTCCAGTCAGGGGATCCACGGATTGCACACTGGCACCGGGTTTGAATTCGCAGGATCCGGCATTCTGCGCCCACGCCACCAGCACGGGACCGGCCTGGCCTTCGAACACAAATCCACGGTGGATGCCGCCCAGCGGAATCCAGCCGAGATACACGGGTTGCTGGCCCAGATGGCGGATCATTTCCCGCATGGCGGTGAAGGCGGGGCGGGGCTGTCCTTTGTTATCAAGCAATCCCATTGGGCCGCTGTCGCCATCGCGGCCTTCGAACCACTGGATGCAGGCGACGCCCTGGGCCGCGCCCATGGTGTAGGCTTTGACGAGTGCCTGAGCCTGGACTTCGGGTCCTTTTCCGAGATCGTGCCCCAGCTCGGTGAAGACGACCGGCACATTGGCTTTCGCCGGATTCTGTGCGGCCAACATTTTCCTGACAGAAGGCACGATGTTCATGAACATGGGTTCGGTGCCGACATTGTCCGCCACGGTGCTGAGGATTTCGTAAGGATGCAGCGTGATGTAGTCAAAATGATCCTTCGCTCCGGCCTGGATCACCTGCTCCAGATAGTTGAGATGCGCGGACTTGGCGGCCAGTCCTATCAGGCAGCCGGAATCCACGTCTTTGGCGGCATCGTAGGCAGCGACCACGATTTCAGCGTAGTCCGCCGGCGTCTGATTTTTGCCGGTGAAGTTAGGGGGCTCGTTCCAGATTTCCCAACGGCGGATGCGGCCCTGACAATGTTTCACCACTTCCGTGACGTAGTGGCTCCAGCCTTTGAGATGGTTTACCGGAAGATGGCCGGGAGGATCGGCGGTGTTCCATTCCGGACTGCCTATCAAAATCCCGCCATACCCCATTTTCACGGAATCCAGATACGCCATCTGCGCATCCAGTTCCTGCCAATCCCACTGGCCGGGCTGCCGCTCCAGCGCGCCCCAACCGGTGTGCGGCGTG
>JAQGPD010000179.1 GCA_028293305.1 Verrucomicrobiales bacterium
AGGAGACTGGCCATATTTGGAAAATTCATCGAATGGAAGTGTCGGTGACTCTGAAAATTGGGATGGGCGGAGAAGGGGACGGGGGGAAGCAGGCGGGGATGTGGGAAGCAGGCCGGGATGTGGGAAACGAGGAGGGCGATGGACGCCGGGCGAGGGCGGCAGGCGAAGGATTTATTTACGTCAAAAAAACCTCACAAACCGAGTTCGATCCGGCGTGTGCCGGCGGGGACTTCGCGTTCCTCCTGTTTGCCGTCGGGCCGCACGATTTTCAGTTTCAGTCCGGTGGCCGCGCCGGGGATCCCGAACGTCAGGGTCGAGGGAGCCTGGCTCATGTAACCCGCCCCGGCATGATATTCCATCAAGCGGTCCGGCTGGCCGGGCTGCTGCAAAGTGACCCGGGTGCCCGCCGCTTTTCCAGAGGGGAGGACGACTTGCAGGAAATGCTCCGGAGCGGCCGTCTGGTTCAAAAGCGCCACCGCCGCGTTGTTATTCGTGGTGATCAGCAGGTCGGGAATTCCGTCCTGATTCAGATCCATGGCGGCGGCCGCTTTGCAGTCGCGGGGCAGCACCAGCCCGCTGGTTCCGGCCGGCATGGGGCTGAAGGAGCGCTTTCCGTTATTGATCATCACCTGGCCAAGGCCGCCGTCGTAGTGGCCGGTCTCAATCTGCGGGCTGTGGAAATTCTGGGCAAAACAAAGATCCGGCGAGCCATCGCCATTCACGTCGGAAACGGCAATTCCAAAGGCCGGAGCGACCTGGGCGATGCGCTCCAGGGGCTGGAAACGGAACTGCGGGTCGCCGTTGGCGTCATTCCCCTCATTCCAATAAATCCCGGTGCCCAAAGTGTTGGCCTCGAATTTCTGCCCTTTTTCCAGGGAGTCGCCGTAAACCTCCTTCAGGCTGGCGCTGGCGAAGGCGTGATAGGTCGGGAATTTCGTCTTGAGAAAAGGCATCGCCGTGGAGCTGCAACTGCGTCCGCGTTCCGGATAAAGGGTGTCCCCTTCCCGCTTCACCTCCACGATGTTTTTACGTCCGGTATTGTCACAATCCGCATAATAAAGCAGTTTAGGCTTATCCGCGGTCGCTTCCTTGTATTTGGTGTTATAGCCGAAATTCCCCGCAATAAGATCCAGCCGTCCATCCCCGTCCAGATCCGCCGTCTCCACGCTGGTCCACCATCCCGTGTTTTTCGCCAGATCGTCCGGGGCGGAGGTGCGTTCCGCGAGCTTGCCTCCGCGGTTGATGAGAAGCTTCACCGTGCCCCATTCATGTGCCAGGAGCAGGTCCGGAGCGCCATCCAGATTCACATCCGACCACACCGCGCCGCTGACCATGCCGGACTTGCGCAGGGCGGATCCACCGACCTCCTCCGTGACGTCCGTGAAGCGGGGCGAGCCGGGCGTGGAGTCGTTGCGGAGCAGCCGGCTTTCCGGAGCCAGAGGGTATTCCGCAGGCACCACACGGCTGCCGATATACACATCCATATCCCCGTCCCTATCAAAATCCGCGACCGCCACCGGACCGCTGGATTTCAGAAAAACCGGCAAAGCGGAATCCGCCGCTTTGGTGTAGCCGCCCTTGCCGTCATTCAAATACAGCCGGTCGGCGAGAAGCGGGTTGCCCTCCTTGAATTGATAGGATCCGCTGGCCACCAGCAAGTCGGGATCACCGTCATTGTCGGCATCGAAAAACACCGCGCCCATGTCCTCGTGAGCCTTGTCCGCCTGGAACGCGTCCACCCATTGCGCGGTGAAGCCGCCCTTGTTATTGCCAAAGCGGAGTTCGCCCGGCTGGCCCGCGCCGCCACCCAGATAGAAGTCGGGAAAACCATCGGCATTCACGTCCGCGGAGGCGATGGCCGGGCCCATCTGCGACAGCGCGTGGGGCAGGAGCAATTGGTCGGAATAATCATCATAGGGCACCTCCTGATGACGGATGATCGGGAATGTTGGAGACACGGCAAACAAAGCCGGAGGTGCCGGAGCGGGGGACGCCGGGGGTTGCTCCCTATCCTGCGTGAGCAAATACAACTGGTTGGCATTCAACTTCACCAGCCGTTCCGTGCCTCCATCCGGCCAGGTGACATCCACGCGGTCGATGACGGTGTCCCGGCCGATGCCGAAGTGCAGCAGCGTTTCATTTTGCGAATGATAGCCGGACCCCGGATAAAGCTGGCGAAGCTGCGCGCCGGAGGCGGTGGTGAGGACGATCTGGGTGCCGATGGCGTCGGTGTTGGGGGCCTTGCCTTTGAAGCGGAAAGTGACACTGTTGGCGTTTTCCCGGCTGGAGGCATTGTTGCGGTAAAGGGTGGGCGGCTCCTCCAGATTGATCTCGACCAGGTCCAGGTCACCATCGCCATCAAGGTCGCCGGAGGCACAACCATAAGTGACGGCGGTGCGGTTCAATCCCCACTCGTCGCTGTGGTCGTGGAAGTGGAGATCGCCCTCGTTTTTGTAGACCCGGTGCTGCTCGGGGCGGGTGGTCTGATCCTTGTAAAATTGCCAGAGATGACTGCCTGGTTTTTCGTTATCGCTGATAACAAAATCCGAATGGTTCATGGCGCGGATCACGCCGTTGGTGATGTAGACGTCGAGTTTGGAATCGTGGTCGTAGTCGCCGAATTTCACCGCCCAGGTCCAGTCGGTGCTGGCGATTCCCAGCATGTAGGCGGCTTCCAGGAATCGGCCGGTGCCGGTGCCGAGGAAGCAGGAATTCCGCATGTATTGCGGCGGGGAGGAACCCACGGCGCGCTTCAGGCTGATGCCGCCCATGGCGCCCATGGTGGTTTTGCTTTTGTAGTGGGTGGTGGCGGACATATCCGCGAGGAAAAAGTCGGGCAGCAGGTCATTGTTGAGGTCGCCCGCGTCCGCGCCCATGCTGAACCAGCAGGTGTGCGGAACGGCCTGGGCCAGCACGTTTTTGAAGGTGCCGTCGCCATTGTTATGCCAAAGCCGGTCTTCGGATAGGAAGTCATTTCCTATGAATAGATCCGGCCAGCCATCCTTGTTATAGTCCCACCAGGTGGCGGACAGTCCATCGCCGCGGCCGGAGATGCCGGCATCCTTGGTGACGTCATGGAAAACCGGCACTCCGCCCGGCCCCGGGCCGTCGTTGCGGAACAGCAGGTCGGGGCGGCCCGCGGGCTCCACGCCGGAGTTTTTGGCATCGTATTTCCATGTGGAATAATATCGGTCCATGCCCTCCAGCAGCCGCCAGGAGGTGCCGTCGAACTTCACCGGGGCGCGCTCGACGGAAGGGAATCCCTGCGGGTCCTCCACTTTATTGGTCAGGACAAAAAGATCCAGGTCGCCATCCCGGTCATAGTCCACAAAGGACGCGCTGTGGCTGGAGTCGACGGACGCCACGCCGGCGGCGACCGCGGCTTCCTTGAAGGCGGGAACGCCTTTTTCGTTGGTGCCCTGGTTGATGAACAACTGGTTAGGCGTCTCGTAGTTGCAGCAAAACAGATCCTGATCGCCATCCCCGTCCACGTCCGCCAGGGTGACGCCCGTGGTCCAGTGGTCCTTGCCCTCGATG
>JAQGPD010000184.1 GCA_028293305.1 Verrucomicrobiales bacterium
GGTTACGCGGACTGGCTCGAAAAAGCGAAGCCCCACGAAATCCTAGCAGACATCGCCGCCCACTCCTACACCGACAACCTGCGCGGTGCCATGGCCAAAAGACGCTTCCAAAGATTCCCGCCCGTCATCCGTCTTAAGGCCCTCCTCGATCCGCTGCAGGACGGAGCAGGCCAACCTTACAATGGCACGGAAACCCTCGTTGCCTCCACCATCAAAGATAACATCCTATCCAACCCGGATGGCTGCGCCAAACTGCTCGATGCCACCGGTTCCTCATTGATAGGAGATCCCCTGACCGCAATGCTCCAACCGCTGTTTGATCGGGACGGCTGGTCAGGCACCATGGGCTTTATAGAAAAATTATCCCCGAAAAACAGAATAGGCGGAAGCCCAAAGTGATCGCCCTGCTGGCCGCCAAAGACCTTTCCGCCGCCCAAAATGAAGTGATAAAGACGGGTGACGGCAAGGAACGCAACGCCTGCGCCGTGGCCGTGGCCGAGCAAATGCTCGCAGCCGATCCCGTCGCCGCGTTCGAATGGCTGAAAAGTCACAGTCAGAACAAAGGCGATTCCTACACTTCCGATGCCGCCTCGTATCCAACTGGAAACTTCATCCAATCCATTATACAAAAGGATCCCGAAGCGGGCAGAAAGTTGCTATTGGAAAACCAGGACATTTTCGACGGCATCTATGGCAGCTCCTCCCTGAGGACGATCTTCGATGCCTGGGGCGCCAAAAACTTCGACGAGGCGCGGGCGTGGCTGGATGCCAATCCCCTGGCTGACCGTTACCAGTCAGAAGCCATCTCCGCCATCCATAACACCAAGCTCAGATCACTCCCTGCTGCCGAAGTCACCGCTTTTTACCAAAACCTCCCACCGGAATACCAAGCCTACTGCGCCGGCACCATGGTGGAGAAGTTAGGCCTGGATGGCCTCCCATGCGGACTTGAGGCCTTCCGTAAAGGACTTTCAGGCAACGCACGGAGGATGTTCGACAACAGCCTGGAGGCCAGATTCCAGGAGGCCGGCCCGGCTGACAAAAAACGCATGCTGTTGCTGCTGGGCCCTGACAAACTTATGTCCGAGCACTTCAACCAAAACGAGTTTTCCAACCTGCCGGAAGCGGATCAGAAAGAAATTCTGTCATCCCTATCCGATAGCGAAAGGAAGTCCTGGTCGCTGAAGCAGGCCAAAATGGCGGTAAACACCGGCGACTTTTCCACCGCCATGAAATTGCTTCAGGAGGAGGCAGGACCCAATCCCAAGGAAACGCTGCCGCACGCGCAGGTCGCGGTGGCTTTGTTGGGGGAAAATCCATTCACCGCCACCGCCTGGGTGGAGTCCTTGCCGGATGGCAGCGCCAAATCCGACTCCGTCTTCAACCTCGCCGCCAACTGGGGGAAAACCGACCTCCCCGCCGCCACCACCTGGGTCGAAACCCTGCCCCCGGGCGGGAGTCGCGACCATGCCCTCGAAGCCATCGTGAAACTGCACGGCCTTTACGGCGACAGCACCACCGCCTTGCGCCTGACACAATCCATCAAGGACGAAAACCGCCGCCTCAGCGCCCTCGCTGCCGCCACCCGCATTGATTGGTTCAACAACGCCGAAGTCACCGAACAACGCATCAGCCAACAATTCCCCGACCCCGCCCAAGTGCGGAAAGTCGTGGAAATGATCCAAAAAGGAGACAGCCTCCGGTAAGTGAAAAATCGGCCCCATAAAATGTCAGGATGAGGTCGGTATGAAATAGTGAACATATACTGACAATACAGTTTCACCGAAAGAATCAGCGAGAAACTCCCCTCGTTCAAGAAAAGTTGCAAAATGGTGAACTTTATCGAAAAGTGGCGAAACCTGCTTATACACCTAAGCAGGGGCCACTTGTATGTCATCAGTATCCTATCCGTTTCGCCTGATGTCGTGGCTGATCGCCGGACTGGGTTTCCTATTTTTATTGCCCGTTCCCGGATATACTGACACGCGGTTCCAATCGCTTCCGGAAAAGCTGGCGGAGAACCAGTGGCGATTGACGTGGACCACGGAATCCGGTCAGCGCTATCTGTTGCAGCGGAGTCCAGATCTGAGCCGATGGGATACAGTGGCGGAAATCCAGGCGGAAGCGGCAGTTACCAGCTTCACCGACGCCGGAGTGCCGGCGCTGCAACCGCAAACGTTTTGGCGGGCGATCCGGCTGGGCGGGCCGGATACTTCCCCTCCCGTGGTGTCGATTCTGCAAATCCGGCGCCTTTCGTCGGACGGGCAGACGCTGTTGGAACTAACCGTTCAGGCGGAGGACAATGTGGGCGTGGTGGGCGTCGGATACCGTGAAGGCGCGGTGCAGTTGGGAGCCGCCACCCAGGGTCCCGCCGGGACATGGAAACGTGTGGTGCCGCTGGATCCTGGCAATTCCAATCCCCGGCAATTCCAGGCGGTGGCGTCGGATGCGGCGGGCAATACCGGATTCTCTGACATCTTCACGTTTATTCCCACGATCCAAAGTCAGGATCTGATCCCGCTGGACCGGAACGGACAACCGCTCGGGGATTCTTTGGTGGGGCTGAAACCGGACGGCACGCTCAACCCCTTCACCTACCTCCCGGACCTGAATGGCGGCGGGTCCACCACGCACGCCATGCGGATTGATTTTCCGGATGGAGGCAATCTGGTGGCGGGAAATGGCGGGCCGTTTGTGGAAGGGCGGCGGATGGTGGTTGGGTTCGGCGAAGGCTCGCCCACCCAATTCATCCAGTTCACGACCGGTCTGCCCGGGCCCTTGACCCTCCAGGCTCCACCCGGACAAACCCTCCGCGTGCCGCGAGGCCCGCTTTCCTATCAAACGTTGGCCACGCTACTGGGCGTGCCTCCAACCGGCGGGATTGCCCTGCAGGTGCATGGAAAATCCGAAGTGCTTTGGACGGGTGGCACCCTGACCCGCACCGGCATCCGCGGGGGGACGTTCCGCCTGCTTAAGCCCGCGATGACTTTGCCAGGCGTGATGGGTGGCTATGAAAAGGAAACCGTGGATCTGACCCGCCCGGACCCTATCGGATTTTCCATCCACGGCAGCATGCGGCTGGGCAAGTTGGCGCAACTGACCATTCCCCGCGCGCGTCCGCTTTCCCTGCATCTGCTGCCGGGCGGCGGGGTCACGCTAACAGGTAGCGCGGATCTGCTCTTTGACGATGGCGCGCGCTTCAACGTGGAGGTGTTTTTGGATGACCCGGTTTACAGTCTTTCGCTGCGTGCCGGAAATGTGGAGGTGCCCCTCATGGGGAGTCTGGCGGATCTCTTGCCGGACGATCCCGCCAGCTGCATTCCCGGCGGCTCTGACAAGGTCGCGCTGGATCACGCGGCGGCTTGCCTGGAAGCCCATGCCCGGGCCTATCGATTTTTCATCGCGGCCGCGCGCGGACTGCGTCCGGATGGGCCGGGGGATGCGGTGGTCCAATCGGTCCCGGATGCCGTGGACCTGACCGGTGCGGCGCTGGAAGCCTGGGCGACGCTCCGCGCGGCCGATTTGACCAACAGTCTGCCGTTGCAGGAAATCCAACAAAAAGTCGAAAGCCTGAGCCGCCAAACCCGCGGCGGCGGCAGCACCCCGGTGGAAACCATCCAGGCAGTGGCGCAACTAACCAACCTCCGCCGGACCATCGCCCCGCTGAATGCCGCCGACCTGACGACTCAGGCGCGGGACGCGATTCTGGCCGCCAAACCCGCGTTACTGAAGGCGCTGGAGGATCCCGCGGTCCTGAGCCGGGACGCGCTGGGGACCATCGTCCTGACGCTTTCCACCGGCGAATTTGATTTCGATACAGAGCTTTCCGCCGCCGCCGCATCACTCCTCGCGCGCGCGGTGCAGCGTGAAGCCAGCGCCGTCGGGGTGGTTGCCGGCGTCACGGATTCCGCCGCCAATCCGGTGTTGTCCGCGCAGAATCCCTATGTTGTCCGGGCCACATTGCGGCGGCTGGCCGACATTGAAAGCGCGGCTCAAAATGCCGCCATCTCCGTGCTGGAACTTCCGTTATTCAATGAATGTTTCCAACAGATTTTCGACCACGGCTATACCACCTGCCTAACCTCCCTGAACAAGGCGCTGGATGAGCGGAATCCGCTCGGGGCCATGGTCTTTGTGGGTGAGTTGCAGGACATCCAAAGCTTCGAGCAGCTTTCCGCCGTGGAGATCCTGGCCAGCCCTTCCAACAGCACTCTCCAAACCATCATCACGAGAGCCTCGACGCTGATGGAACAAGCCATTGGCGCATCACCCCAGACTGATCCTGACAATCCTGTGACGCGTGACCAGGTCTTCGCCACCGCGCGCCAGTTGGAGTCGGTGATGGAACTCGCCGCCCGGATTCCCAATGGTGACCCGCTCGTGCAAAGCGTGGCCTCACTCGCGTTCCAGCGTTTGGAATCGCTCCTGCCTGACGCCGTTTCACCCACCGCTTTGGCCGCGGTTGATAACGAAGATGAATTGTTGCTATACCTGGATGCCGGCATCCTGCACACCAAGCTAAAACGGCGTTTTCCGAGCTTCACCGGTTCCTTCAATTGGGAGGGCCCGCCCGTGGGGAATGTTGCGGCCCAGTTGGCGGATATCGCCATCACCACCGGCGACAGCGCGTTGATTTCGAAGGTGAGCCGCCGGCTTCTGGACACGGCAGGGGACTTGGAAAATCTGGCCTTGGAACGACCCTCTGATGCCGTTGCGCTCCGATTTGCCAGGAAACGTTATTTGATCGTCGCGGCGGACACGTTGGCGGACCTGCATCCGCTTTCCATCATCGAGTGGAATGCCACTGAATCCCGCCGGGGCACCGGTCCCGCGTCAGTTTCGGCGGATGGATTTCTGCCCGGCGATTTGAAGATAGACCGGCTTTTCGGCGCGGTAAAACACAACCGGCTCAGCGGCAAAACCGAGGGCCGGTTCGGCGGTCAACTGCGTCTGCCGAAGCTCAATTCAGCCCTGACCATTCATGGCGCTTCCATTGATAGCGACGGCCGTTTTGATCTCACTGCGAGCGGCGCGCTGCGGCTGCCCGGCACGCCGGATGCGCCGATTGTTTCCCTGACAATTCCGCGCAGTCAACCCCTGCATCTGGCGCTCGCTCCGGGACAGGCTCCGGTCATGGAAGGCCGGGCTCGACTGGCTTTTGACAATGGGGCCTCGGTCGGGGTCGGCCTGCGTTTTGCGGATCCTATCTACACGTTCCAGGCCGAAGCCGGAGGCCTGCAGACCGGTCTGCGGGACGCTCTGCTGGCCGTCCAGTCGCCGCAAGTCGGATCGCTGAATCTCTCGCCTTTGTGGGCGGATTATTATGATAGTCTGGGCACGTGGCTGGAGGGTTTTGAAGGCACGGATGAACCCTCCGGCGCGGGTGAGGCGGACGATTTTCCGGCCTATCCCGGGCATGTGCCCGGAGATGTCACCAGCCTGCTCCAAGCCTGGCTGGCCCGCGCCCTGGCGGAAGTCCAGGCCGGCGGCAGCTCCTTTATCGTGGGCAGCAATGATGTCTTCCGCAGCAGTCTGGACCGCTTTGCCAGCGGCCTCACGGACCTTGCGGATTCCTTCAACGAACTGTTTCCACCCAGCGCGGAAGCGAGGGCGCAGGACTTGTTAAAACAACTGAAGGGCGTCGCCGAAATCCAGAAACAGATGGCGGAGCTGCTGGACAAAATGGCGAGATCGAATCTGAATGGCGGCAGTTATAACCCGGCGGCGCTGCAACCATTCTTCCAGGCGGCCAACGCGGTGGTGGACGAAGCGGTCCAGACGCTGCGTGAAAATCCCGCGCTGCTGGCGAGGCCGGATTTGGTGAAGACCGTCAGCAAAGCGGCATTGGACAATGCGGCGGCACGGCAGTTGGCGGGTGAAAATTCGACCGCCCAACTGGAGGCCGCGAAGGATCTGCTGCGCGAGGGAACCAATGCTTATAACGCTTCCAAGGGCCTGTTGCCTAACGGCACGGTAGATTCGGCTATCCTTGGCGCGTTGTCAGCGACGGAGATCGAAGAAACGCTGCGCGAATTCATGAACATGCATTCCCTCCTGCTGCTGGCGGGGGACACGGGCGGTCCCAACGCCGTGCATTTAAGCCGGATGGCGGAAGAATTTGCCCGCGCAACCCTGGACGAAGTGGGATTTGTCGCGGTTTCCGGCCTGGTGGACGACAGCGGCCCGGACGAAAGATTGTTGGCGGCGATCCGCCGGCTGCACATGGTTTATGTGGATATCAATCCGCTGCTGAATGCGCCATTGCCGGTCCCATCGTCCCTGACATTCACGGCTTTTTTGCTGCATAACGAATGCATGGACCGCTCCAAACGGCTGGCCCGCGATGAATGGTATCAGCGCTATCAGCTCCTGACAGGTGCATCGCTCTGCCGGGCGCTTCGCCTAGCCGCCGGGGGGCAGCCTTTGGAGGATGTGGATATTGCCAGGGAGGATCAAATCATGCTGCAGGCCTTTGCGCAGCAGGGGACCGGCCGGTTGGATCCGGAAGAGGTCGAGTTGATGCGGGTGCTGGAGGAGCGCCGGTCCACGCCGCAAGTCGCGGCGATTTTCAATAGCCGTATCCTGGAGGCGGCCTCACAACTTTTCACCGCCACCACTCCGCCCTGGGTTTCCGATGATGTGGCCCAGGGAAAAATTCTGTTGGAGGAAATCGCGGAACTGGACCGGCTGGCGGGCGGGGCTTTTCCTTTCGCCGCGCAGCGTGATCCAGCGTCCCTGCTGGCGCGGGTCCGGCAGCGCATGGCAGAGTCCTCGGCCGCTGCCAGGAAAACCACGCCGCCGGCAGTGGTCGCGCGCCTTGCTCTCGAGATGGCGGATCCGGCCGTCGAGGATATCCAAGTCAGGAATCTGCTGGGCCCGCAATCCACGGCGATCCGCGATGCGGTGGATCCTGGCACAAAACCCGTGAGCCAAACACCTGCCTTTGAAAACGCGCTCCGGGCCGAAAGCGCAGGCCTGCTGAATGCCAGCCGCGCCGTCCTGGCCGACCGCGCGGACGATGTCCGGCCGCCGGTGGAACCGGATCTTGCGCTGCCGGGAAACCTGGTGGTGGACCGGGTCTTTGGCGGATTTTTCTTCAACAGGCTAACAGGTTTCTTCCGGGGGAATTTTGGAGGCAAACTGCTCTTCCCCGACCCGCGGGCCAGCTTTGAAATTGTCGAGGCCGTCTTCGATTCCACCGGCGCGTTCAATATCACCGCCGGCACCGGACTCCCGGTCAAGGTCATGGGCAATGACCGCTCCACCCTGACGGCGACGCTGTCGGTCGCGGGCTCCCCGCTCGGTCTTCAATCCGTCGGCGGCACCGGCTCCCTGACCGTTCCGTTCGGCCCGGATCAGCCGGGCAATCCGGGCACGCGGTCCTACAATGGCACGTTCAGTTACCAGCCGGATCAGCCCGGCAAACCCCTGACCTTCACCGCCGCGGTGGACGGCGTGCAGAATGAATTCAAACTCGGCAACGACTTCGCGCTTTTCGATGGCCAGGTGGCTCTGACCTTCGCCACCGCCCAGCCTGAACTCACCCTGCAACTGGGAGGGCGCGCGGGCTTCTTCGCGAGGGTGGGCGCCCCTCCGGCTTTGGGCGTGGAAGGAAAATTCTGGGTCGTGTGCGCCATTGATGAACTGGCGCTGGCGGTGACGCCTGACAAACTCCGCGCCACGTTCGATGGCGGCAGTCTGAAGCTGGCCCAGGACCTATTCCAAAGCGACCTTCCCGGCGGCGATGGATTTGTCAGGTTCGACCTGGCAGGCACTCTCGGCGTGGACTACTCGATCCCCACCGGCGGCCTCAACTTCTTTGGAAATAACAATCCCGCCGAGCCTTTCCGCGTGGCGGGTTCAGACTTCCGTTTCCGGGTCCCGGGCATCGCGGATTCGCTCATCACGGTCGATACCTGCGCGCTCGAATTTTTCCAAAACCGCTTTCCTGTCCTCACTGAACTGGACGCCTCCTTCCGCTTTCCTCTGCCCGGACTCAATGCCGCCGATCCCTCGCAACGCGTCCCGGAATTTGGCCTCAATGTCCAGGGTTGGGGCGTCGATGGCTTCCCACCGGATGCCGCCACCATCACGCTGAATAACGGATTATCGCTGATGGATCTTGATGGGCTGGACATTGAACTTCTCGGACAAAACGTGGGCGCATTTCCACCGGTCGCACTCACGCTGCTTCAGGTGGAGGAAGGCGGCCAAACCTTTACCCGCATGGAGCTGGAAGGAGGGATGCGGGTTGGCATTGATAGCGGACTCATCACTCCCAGGCCCGGCACCAATCCAACCTCGCCTCAAGTCCTAACCACCAATTCGGGCTCCATGCGCACCACGGTGGCCGGGGATTTTGGCTGGACTTTCAAGCCCGGAGCCCGCCCTGCGATCAGCTTGGAGGAAATCCTCATCGAAGGCAATTTCCTCTTGGGAGGCTCGCTGGAAATAAGTGGAGTGAACGGTCCCACCGCTTCCCTGCGCATCCGTGGGTTTGCGGATTTGTTTGTGCGCAATGATCCCGCGGATCCTTTCTCCATCGAGCTTGGCGCTGCTGTCGGGTTTGCCAACATCGGCAAATTCCAACTGCAGGGGGCCCGTTTTGTCTGGCGCGATCCCGCCAGTGGCATTCCTGATTTTGACGTGGCAGGAGCCGGGGCGGTGCTGGGCGATTCCCTCAGCACGTTGTTAGGCGATGGCATGCCGGTTTATATGAAATCGGTCTTCCTGGAATTCCTTCAAACCGCCGGCCGGCCGCTGATCGGGTCGCCCGGAAACCCTGGGCGTTTTGATCTGGATAACATCAGGCTTACCCTGACCGCCGGAGCCGAATTCCCGCCCTCGCCGCCTATCCAAATCGATGGGGAAACGCCGGAGTTGGACGAACTCCCACCCTCCGGGCCGCGGTTTGGCGGGGAGATCACCAATCTCCGCGTCAGCTTTCCCAGCGGCAATCCACTCCTTCCTGACTTCCAACTGGACTCCGTCCGCATGGGGATCCAGGGTCTTGATATCCCGCCCCTGAAAGGCCTGACAGGTCAGGTCGCCCTGCTGAATCTTGACCAGCTCCGCGCGGATCCACCGCGTCCGGACCGGGTGACTTTTGCCGGCGAACTCGGCGCGGACTTCAACGGAACGGGTGTTAGCGTCCTGCTCGCGGCGTCGCCGAGCCAACTCCACGGCGCGGCTTTGACGGCGAGCATTCCGGGCGGCATTCCCCTGGATGGTGGCGTCCTCGGCGGCATTCTCTGGAACGGCGCGTCCGGCGGCATCCACTTTAAAAACTCGTTCGAAGACCCCACGGAGTTTAAAACCTTTCTGACCCGCGATGGCAGTGGAAACTTCACCGGAGCCAACGAATTCCCTCCTCCGGGCAATCCTGGAACCAACGCCTCCAACGTGGAGGATCCGCTTGAGGAAGTGGGCATCGCCAATGGTGAGGACAGCATTTACGTGAAGCCTGATCTGCCTCCGGCTCCTGGCCAGCAGTTCGATCCCTTCGACGTGCTTCAGGACAACTGGCCTCCGCAGGCGGCGAATCCGTTGCTGGAGGAATTCCCTGCCGGGTCCGGCCGGCTCGTCTTCAAAGGCAGCCGCATGACGGCAGGCGCGGCGGACAGTTTTCTCAATTCCATCGGCGTGATCCCCGGCGATACCCGCACGGCGGAACAAATTATCCAGGTTTTCCTGACAAACATTACAGTGGGTCTCAGGACCGAAGCCGACAACGCCGTCAACGCACTCCTGACCGTTTCACAAATGCAGGGCAATGCCGGGATCAGGTCGCACTATCAAGCCCTGACAAACCGCTTGATCGACTCCTTTGACGACATTGTCAGGCCCATTCTCCGTGGCATCCTGCAGCCGGTTGGTCTGGCCGGCGGACCTTCCGTGCGTCAGCAAATGCACGATCTTCTAACCAACGGCATTCCGGGTTTCAATGTCACCTTCCTTGGCTCCGGCACCTTCACCCACACCGCGGTGGCGCCGGTCATGGATCTGAAAGGCACCATCTCCGCCTCCACCACCGGCGCGGCGCTCAGCCGGGGCGAACTCCGCGTCGCGGGCATCCCGGTGGCGGAAGCCAGCCTCGGACTTTCCCTCACCAATCAGTCCGGAAAAATCTCACCTTTCTTCGGCGGTCTCGCGCGCGTCGGCATCGGTCCGCTGCAGATGGGCAAGGTCACCATGTCCGCCAAATTCCCGGACGCGGCAGCCATCGTGACGCATTTCGATCAATACCTGCAATGCACGACTTCGGCCCTCAGCGTGGCCGCCGCCGGGCAGTTCCGTTTGCTGGCGGAAAATGCGATAGGAGCCCAGGTTCCCGCCGGCACTTCACTCCAGGCCTTCCTCCTGGCCCGCACCGATGCCGAAAAAATCGCGGTGACCGGGGCGCTCTTCGAATACTTCGCGCAGTCCGCCAAGGGCACTCTGGGCAGTCAGTTTGTTCTCGCTCAACAGGACTTCAACACCCTCCTGAATTGCTTTGCCACCTTTGTCTCCAACAGCCTGAATTCCCTGACACCCGAGCTTGGGTTCGGAGGAAAAATCGAGCCCAGCATCTTTGATATTCCCATGACCACCAGCGGGATGCCACTCGCCTCCGCCCGCATGCGCTATGGCCCGGTCCTGCGGGCCCCCACAGGGAATGAATCGCCCGTCAACGATCTCCTGGCCAATCCCTCCGCGTTCCTGGATTCCTCCGCGCCACCCGGCGTGCGCGAGTTTTCAGCCTATCTGCAGTTCTCGCCGTCCGCGATGCTGCTGGCTCCGATAACTGGAACGTTTGTCGCGATCAATCCCACCAACGCCGCCTTCGCCGGATTCACGGCACTGGATTTTGCGGAGTTTGGTTTTTCCTTCCAACAGACCGCGTGGACACCGGAAAAAGTCATGCTTTTCCTGACAAATCCGGTGCAGCACTACGCCAACACCACCGACGAATTCTTCAACACCGCCGTTTTCGCCGCCGGTTATCAACTGAGTCCCTTCGGCATGGATCTCGCCGATGGACAGCTCCGGTTGGTCTTTCCCGACACCCAGCTCCACCCGCTCCGGCCTGGCGGTTCCAACATTTCGCGGCGGAATAACCCGATTGTTCCTATCAACTCCTCCGGTGTCCGCACACTGCCGCTGCCCACCACGGACGAGGTGATCCTGGCTGCCCTCACAGCAGGAAAAATCAAGGACGCCACCTACCGTGGCCGCCCCGGAGAACTGGCCGAACTTTTCCCCGTGCCGC
>JAQGPD010000201.1 GCA_028293305.1 Verrucomicrobiales bacterium
CCACCGCACAATACGAAACCATCTTCTTCGGAGGTTCCAGCACCGGCGCTTTCAAAAATCCGATAGGCGACCCCGGCATGGTGACCAACCTCACGGCCACCTCATCCTCACCCACTTTCACGAGGGGCAGTCCGGCCACCTCGATGGGATTCTATCAGCCCAATTCCCTGTCATTCACTGGGAAAGCCCTCCCCACCATCGCTCCGGAGGAACTTTTTGAATTGGGCACCCTGACTTATTTCAACGGTTCCGTCTGGACCGGCACCATGGCCAACAGCGTGGTTCTCAACGTTACTCTCAACCTGACCACGCCAGGGGTGGTGGAAAACCTCGCCTTCAAATTCAACCTCCTCAGCACCGTCAACACGAAGGCTGACAAAAAGGAAAATCGGCATAACGACGAAACCGAGGAGGAGATGGACGACGATGACGCCGACTATGTATATATTCCGGATGTCTCCACCCGTTTCAATACGACGATCAAAGGTCAGGTTTTTTATCTGATCCTCAGCTTCGGTGAGCACGACTCCAACGGATTCACCACGATCGACACTTTCCACACCCACGAAAACAAAACCATGTCCGGCAAAATCTACGGACGCTTCACGACCACGCCGCCAGCACTCTGATGCCCGGGCCGTAACGCATCAGCCGGCCATTTCCGGACGCTACATCGGAACGGGGGTCGAAGACCTTGGCCCCGGGAATCCAAAAAATGAAACTCCCAGCCGATCACGCCTCATTGTAAATTTCCGTCAGGGTTTCTATTTCATTCTCCACCGGCCGGCCCGCGCTGAATTCCGCCAGCAATCCACCCACAAGGATCCCGCCCGTGTGGCTGCAGGACTGCAATCCGTAGGAATAGGGGCGGACCCCCGATGTGTGGGGAAAGGATATGTCATGAATCCGGGGATTCGGTTTCCCATCCCGTCCGATCAAACGATAGGCTCCATCTATATCAATTCCCCCGATAGGATAGACCCAGGCCGCTCCGTCCTTGAAAAGTCGATCCCGCTTCTCCCTGGGCACCGTTTCCTCCGGCGGTTTTCCCCGTGAATCGGCGACCTCCGCGAAAACCGCCCGGGCCTTCCGCGCCGCACCGCTCTCCACCAGTCCAGGAAATGGATAGTCCTCCAATTCCAAGGGTTTCTGGCCGCTGCAATCAATGAACATGCCATAGCATATTTCCCTCTTTTCGCCTCCTCCATCCGCCTCCTCCACTGTCACCCGCGTTCCGCCCTGCTCACTTGGTTCGTCGGCCACGGCTGCCTTGCCGGATACCATATCCAGTTTCCCAGCGTCATACAATGCCAGAATCGTCTCTCCGGACGCCAGGGGCATGGCGGCGATGACATTCATCAAAAACGGCATCACCACCGAATGCAGCGTCAGATGATCCTCCGCCGGCATCAGTTCGGCATGGAAATTCAATGTATACATCAGGTCATCCAACACTTCCTTCCAATGGATAGGGCGATGCTGGATAACGGATTCACGCGCCTCCTTCATCTCCTCCCGCATTCCCTCGAAGGCATTTCCATATTCATGCTCCCCGGTCATGGTTTCGACGAACGCCTCCAAGCCGAATTCCGGTTCATTCAGCCTCGCGATCAGTTCCGGACGTTCGTCTTTTTCAAAAGCTTTCAGCAGCGCCGGACGGCACACTTCATCGAAAAACCTGTCCAGCCGCAGGAATCCCCGGTCATCCAACAAATCCAGCAAACCATCCCGGTCGATGTGCCTATAGATTTCACGATAGGGCTCCACCTGGTCGAATTGCAGATGCGGCAGCAATCCATGCGCGGAATGCATGGTGATTTTGAATTCCCCGGCTCCGGCGTCCGGATGATAGACCGTCCGGCCGTTTTCCCTTGCGAAGTGTCCATGCCGATGGGCCAGCGAGGAAACCACATCAAAGGCGCTCAGGGAAGCCCCAAGCGTGCCGATGGGAAAATGATGGTGTTTTCCAAGCTCGGGCAACAGTTTCGAAATCGGCCAGGGAGAAGCATAATAACCCATTCCGGGACGGTCCGATTCATTCCAGTAATGCCCGGTCGCGATCACCACCCTGTCAAAAAAATGCTGCCTCCCCTGTTCCGTGCGCAGCACCGCTCCGCCATCCTCCGGCATGTCGGCCACGTCCACAACGCGGCACCCTGGAAACTCCTGCACCGCGATGCCGGCCAAGGTCAGCTCCTGGATGAGTTTAAGATATTGCGCATGCAGATACCGGCCCAGCGCCAGCCGGCTGTAGATCGCGTCCTCGTCGATTTCCACGCCGTCCAGATCCAGACTTTTCAAAGTCGCGGCATCCTGCGCCCGCAACCAGTCCGCGAGGGAGTCGGGCAGTTCCGGGAGCTCGGAGGATGAAATATTCGACATGTTATACCGGTCCGTGGTCCGCGGACTGTATGGCATGCCCATCCCCGTGAGCGTGCACTTTTCAAAAATGGATATGCCGCCGATATAACCTTTCAGCTCCGCCGCCGCGTCCAACAAATGTTTGAGCAGATATATCGCGGAAGCGCCGCTCCCGATGATGGCCATATGTTGTCGGGACTTCATGCAAACAGTGTTTTTTGGAGTGGAAATATATCTTTTTACCTACGGCCCCCGGAAGCTCCCGGATGCCACGGCAGCGCGGGACTGGGCGCTATTAATGGTCCTCTTTCGTCATTGTCCGAATTCAGCCCAACCGGCCGGCCCTGCCGCGCGTATCCATCACAGGCCGGCGGATTCCCCGGCACCGTCATTCGCCATGGAACCGACCCCTCACGGAGCACCGCCCCCCGCCTTGGGGACATCCGCTGACCAAAACCCGCTGGCCGCCCCGGGCCTGCCGCCCGCCGCCGGCGCGGAGTCATCCTTTCATGCGGAATCGACCGGGTTTGACGCACTGCCAGAGCTGACCGCGGAGCTCGTCTCTATCTATATTTCGTCCGGACACGACTACTGGGGCCGCCAGGGGGAGGGGCGTTTTCAGAGCGGCATCAGCCGGGTCGACGAGGTCGAATGCGTCGCCGGCAAGGGTTTGCGTGGCGACCGGTATTTTGGGTATCGTCCCGATTTCAAAGGGCAGGTCACCTTTTTCGACGCCACAGTCGTGGCCGCGGTCCGAGAAAATTTCAAGCTTCCCAAACTCCCCGCCTCCGTCTTCCGTCGGAATCTGCTCGTCCAAGCCCCCGACTTGGACCTCAGTCAGTGGCTGGGAAAACGGTTTCGTTTTCAAGGCATCGAATTCGAAGGCAGTCAGGAATGCAAACCTTGCTATTGGATGGACCGCGTTGTCGCCCCCGGGACCGAAAACTTTCTTTCGCCGTCCTTCCGCGGCGGCCTCCGCGCCAGGATCCTGACTGACGGAATCCTGCGCGCCACAGGGCGCGGAAACTGATCCACACTGGCCGGGCAGGGTAGGGCAATGGATTCTCTCCTGACTTTTTCCGGCCCGGCGGTGGATTCATATTGCGCGGGCCCGCCGCCAGGTGCAGCATAATCTACCGACAAAACATGTCGGCTTCGGGTGTTCCCTCAGCCGGATGAACCTCTCCGGACTGCGTCCCGCCGCCACCCCGCAAAAAACCATAACAATTAAGCTGTTCTTCCTGACCCCTTTTATGAAACTGTCCTCCAAAACCGTTCTGTTGTCTCTCGTCGGCGTGATTTTTGCATCCACCCTGGTGGAAGCGCAGCAAAGCCCGGCTCAGAAATCAGCCGCCGAAGACCTCCTTTCCCTGATGAATTCCCGTGAGGTCATGCTTTCGGCGTTTTCCTCCGTGATGGGGCCCATGTTGGCCAAGGTTCCGGAGGCGAAAGCCCCCGCCGTGAAAGCAGCCTTCATGCGATTCGCCGAGAGCGTGGCCGACGCCCCGGAGTTGAACGAAAAGATCATCGGGCTTTACTCCGAGGCCTTCACGGAAGCGGAATTGCGCGAAATCATCGCTTTTTATTCCACCCCCACCGGCAAAAAAGCCCTGGCAAAACTTCCCGAACTCATGCAAAAAGGCGCGATCATCGGACAAAAAATAGCCGAGGAAAAACAAGGTAAGTTCCAGGAGGAAATCAAAGCCATCATGGAGGAAAAATAAGCGCCTCCGTTCGCTTCGCGACAGACAGCTCGCTTCGCGTTCCCCGAACCGGCGGCAGCATCGGGATGGATCCCCACTGGCATGGCGGCGGTTTTCCGACCCGCCGCATCGACGCGGCCACAAGGGGGGAACGCCCGGGTGTCGGCGATTTCGGGTGACGGGGGGGAGGCGGACGCAGGGATCATTCCCGGATTCTCAGGGTGTCACGGTGACGCGGACCCTGACAAAGTCCTCCGTGGCGGAATCGGTTCTTTTCCTGACGGTGACCCGCTGCCATTTGCCGTCAATACTTTCCACGATTTCAGTTCCCAACCACGGATTCCATTGGCCGGCCGTGCCCGGCGCGGATGAAAACTCCAACGCATAACGAAAACCGGGATTTTCCGCCGCACGCAGTCGGACATATCGCGCGACCAGATTGGTTCCATCGAAAACACTGGTTTCCAGGACCACGGAAGGCAAACCCGACCCACTATCCGGTCCCACCAGGTCCCGCATTGGTGCCTTTGGCGGCATGTTGAAGGCGCGTTCGAGAAGATTGGGCACCCCATCACCGTCCGGATCAGCTGTCCATCCGGAAACCGCGGGGTCGCTTGCCTGCTCGTCGAACTCCGCCTGCCGCCAAGACTCCCCGGAATCCGGGACCAGATGGATCGGGACGGGGAGCGGAGTCGATTCTTTATCAATAAATCCAGAGGCCAAAACGGAGCCGTCGGTCTTTAGAAACAAACTGTGATGGCGCCCGGCGGCCACCGCCTGCACCCCCGTCATGATGCTGACAGGATTTAGACGCGGGACAGTGGTCCCATCCCCCAATTTTCCAAACTCGTTACTGCCCACCGCCAAAACCTCACCGCCGTATGTCAAAAAGAGGGAATGATTCTCCGCAGCCGAGACCGCCTTGATCCCGTCCAGGATGTGAAAAGGGGTGCGGCGGCTGGTTCTGCTCCCATCCCCCAACTGTCCGGATGAATTATAGCCGGTGGCCCAGACCGTCCCATCCGACTTCAAAAAGAAGCTGTGATCACTGCCGGCGGCCAAGCCAACCACTCCAGTGATGGGAACGGTCGCCACTGTCACGGGATCGACGTTGTTTCCCAGACCAAGTTGACCGGAACTGTTATCACCCATCGCCAGCACCGTGCCATCTATTTTTAAAAACAGACTCAGGAACCAACCTCCCGACATTGCGGCGACGTTTTCCATGACCTTGACCGGAGTTCTCCTGTCTGTCTTGGTGCCATCCGCCAGCTGACCATCGAAGTTCCGCCCTGCTGCCCAGAGCGTATTGTCCGATTTGAGGAAAAAGCTATGAAACCCGCCGGCGGAAATCGCCCGCACCCCATCCATTACTTTGACAGGCGCACTGCGGGCAGTGTTAGTGCCATCACCCAATTCGCCCGTCCGATTGTATCCTTCCGCCCAGACCGATCCGTCCTCTTTTAGAAAAAGGCTGTGATTCACCCCGGCGGAAACCGCAGTGACCTCATTCAGGACGACCACCGGAGTTTCTCCGTCCCCCTTTAACATCTTGAAGGTGCCGCCCCCCGAGTAATATCCCCCAACCCTGGCCACGCCATCCTGCTGTAAATAAACACTGTGCGAACCACCACCCGCGACGGCGGGAACGGCTCCACGGATCGGATGGATCATGATGGACAGCAAACAGAAGATCCGGGCGGTATAGGAGGCCATAGCAAAAAGAGGGACACCCACATGTTTTCCCACCGGCTCATTCCGGTCAATCCCTATGTAACGGATAGGCATCTTGGCAGACGCAGAGCGACTGTGGATTTAATGATAGTAATTTGTTGTCAAAAATGCATTATTGCGCTTGGTGCTCATTTGATCAAATGTTTATTAAACCTAGGGAGGTTTTCAGAGAATCATTAAACGGCCAAGAGTTTAATAAACATTTTCTTGAAAAATTTTCGGGTGCGGTATTATCAAGCACATGGCACGCCCATCCAAACAAACATCCCGCCCCTACGGCCGCCAAGCTAAAGGAAAAACCATCAAGTCCCTATCAATCGAAAGCGACATCCTCAAAAAAGCGGAGGCCCAGGCGAAGGAAAAGGGGATGAACTTTTCAGAATACATCACCACTCTCATAAAGGCGGCGTTGCTTGCTTTTATTGGCTACCATCTTTTCAGATCCGGACCCGACGGAATATCCAAAGCGCTGGCATCGGCTGCGCGAGCTGGCATCCAGTTCTTCAAGACCTAGAATTCCTTGGAAGTGGTTACTGCTTATTCGAGCAAAATGACAACACTACCATTCCTCGTAATTGTTGGCGCCCAACATGCGTATTCAACTCCACTTTGTCAGGATGAATCCAATGGCTGGGAATACGGCACGCCATGGCGGATCTCGCCCGTTTATCGACGTTCCATGGCTGGACCGATTTTCAAAACTATTCCCGGTTTATTCCTGTCTCTAACATTTGTTTTTCAACCCGTGATTTTAACGGTGGTCGGGCTGGCGAGATTCGAACTCACGACCTCTTGCACCCCATGCAAGCGCACTACCAAGCTGTGCTACAGCCCGCGACGGTGTTTGCCGTAACAGTCCGGAGGTATGAACCGGTTTTCAGGGGAATGCAAGTCGTGGATGAAGATTTTGATGGAAAAAATTTCAAAGTGGCAATTTCGGGGCATGGCGTGAGGTCGGTGGCGGCGGGTGGCGGGTGGCGGGTGGCGGGTGGCGGTCGGTGGTCGGCGGTCGGTGGTCGGTGGTCAGTGGTAAAGGCGGTCGTCAATGGCGGGTGGTGGCTGGTGGCGGCGGGCAAGGCGGACCCAGGTGGATCGCCGGGCCACATTTTCCCGCGCTTGTGTTTAGCGGGGCAGGCGAAAGAGTGGGTCGGTTCCGCTCTGTCTTCCACCCATGCCTTTGCCAGCTCCCAGCCCCTCCGGGGATATCTTTTTCGCGTTTCTCAGCATCCTGCTGGAGGGCGCCCCATTCATTCTGCTGGGTGCCCTGATCTCCGGGGTGATCGATGCCTGGCTGCCGTCCGGGGCCATGGACCGGCTGCTGCCAAAGCGGGCGTTTCCGGCGATTTTGGTCAGTGGTTTGCTGGGGATTATTTTTCCGGTATGTGAGTGCGCCATCGTTCCGGTGATCCGCCGCTTGGTGCAGAAGGGGCTGCCGCTGGGCTGCGCGATGACTTATATGCTGGCGGCTCCAATTGTGAATCCCATCGTGGCATTGAGCACCTGGACCGCTTTCACGGGACGCGATCCTTTGCTGATGATGGGCTCGCGGGTCACCATGGGGTATGTCATCGCGGTCCTGGCGGGGATGGTCATTTCACGGTTTGCGGCCAGCTCGGTTTTAAAGGACCGGGTGCTGGCCGGGATCGTGGCTCCCGCTACGGCAAAAATGAATTTGGATGAAAACGGGGGGGCGGTGGCTGCAAGGACGGATCACGGCGCGAAGTTTGCCCAAGCGATGCGGACGGCGCAGCGGGATTTTCTGGATGTGGCGCTGTATTTTGTTATCGGAGTGGCCATTGCCTCGATCCTGAAAACCCAAGTCTTTTACCGGCCGGCGCTGCAGGAGGGCATGACAGTGGTGGCGGGGAATCATTGGATCGCCTCGCCCGTGCTCATGATCATGGCCTTCGTGCTGAGCCTGTGCAGCACCACGGATGCCTTCATCATCGCCGCGGACAATCTCTTCCCGGCGGTCGCCAAGTTGACCTTCCTGGTGTTCGGGCCGATGATGGATTTGAAACTGATCTTTCTTTATTCCACCGTGCTGAAACCGCGTGCGGTGGCGCTTCTTTTGGTGTCCTTGTTTGTCGCGGTTTATGCGGCCGGCTTCGGAATGGAGGCCTTGTGGCCGTGGTTGCAATCCTTGCCTTGGTTGAAAAAATGAGCACTCCCTCCTCCTCCTCACCGTCGTCCCCGTCATCGGGAGCATCCGGCGCCCCCGGCTCCTCCGCGGCCGCAGCGTCGCGCGGGCACGATCACGACCACGATCACGGGCCCGGTTGCGGGCACGATCACCAGGGCGGGTGCGGACATGCGCACGCTCACGGACATGATCATTCCCACAACCATTCCCATGGCGCGGCGGCGGGAGAGAAGGAATGGACCCGCAATTTCCTCCTGTTCCTCGAGCTGGCCGTGCTGCTGATCTGGGCGGTGACCATGGTATGGTTTTACGCCAGCGGACGCATCAATAACTATCTGATAGGCGAGGGCACCTTCCGTATCCAGGTGCTGGTGGGCGGACTGCTGCTGGCCGTGCTGGGTTTATTCAATTGGAAAATGCGCGGACTGCTCGCCTCCGTGGGCTGCGGGCACGATCATGGGCATGACTGCGGGCACGATCACAGCCACGACCAGGACTACAGCCACAGTCACGGAAAGGACTGCGGGCACGACCACGACCACGACCACAACCACAGTCACAGTCACAGTCACGGAAAGGATAGCGGCCATTCCCAAAGTCACATGCATCAGCACGCCGGGGGCGGATGTTGCAGTCACGAAGAGGTTGCGGATCCCTCCCTGGTGGCCACCAAATCAAAAGCCGGATCCTCCACCTGCGGTTCCGAAGCTGACTGCTGCGGCGCCGGCGCGGCGCTGCCGGGACATGATGAGGAAAGCCACGGCGGGCACGACCACGAAGGCACTCCCGGCGGGCGCGGCCTGGCTTTGGCTTTGCTGGCGATTTCCGTGACGTCCGCGGTGGCCTTCACTCCTGACGATTTCAGCGATCGTTATAAGAAGAACATGCTTTCCGCCTACAGCTCCAGAAAAGCCACGGACGCCGGTAAAGCCCCGGCCGAATTCCGCCTGACACCGGAGGGCTCGCCCGCCGCCGCCGCGGGAATGACCTTGGCCGTGGTGGAGAAATACCGTCCGCGGAACAAGGATGGCAATTTCGAACTCGGGGTCGAGGAATTGTATTACAGCAGCGCGGACCCTGAATACGCCAAAGTCATGAAAGGTCAGGGCGTCGAAACCCTGGGCCAGATCGTGAAGGACACCACCGGCACCGAGCCGGGACGCTGGCGCGTTTTCATTCTTCAAATGACCTGCTGCGCCGCCGACGCGCGCCCTATTTCACTGCCGGTCGTTTTCGAAACCGAAGTCCCCAACCTGCAGGAAATGGGTTGGTTTAAATTGAAAGGCACCATCGACTACGTGCAGGAACGAGGCATTCCGGTGGCCATCCTGCGGGCCACGGGGGCCACGCCGAGCCTGCGGCCCAAGGATCAGCGGACCTTGTTCTAGCAAAATTCCTTCCTGAAATTGACACCATGAAAACAAGTTAGAATGGCCGCTCGCAGTTTGGAGGATTTGGGGTGGAATGACGCCCTGGAGGAGGAGTTCGCCCCGCATGCGGAGGCGGGTTGGGTGCCGGCCCGGCTGATCCGCGATAACAAAATCACCTATGGCGCGCTTTATGTGAAGGAGGGCGCCTTCGAGGAGGTGGAAGTGGTGCTGGGAGGCAAGGTCTATCATGATGCCGCCACCGATGCCGACCTGCCGGCGGTGGGGGATTGGGTCGCCCTGGAGGTCGGAGCAGCGGAAGGCGAAACCGTCATCCGCGCGCGGATGGAGCGCCGCAACCGGCTCTCGCGCAAGGCCGCCGGCCAGAGCACGGAGGAGCAGGTGATGGTGGCCAATGTGGATGTGGTGGTGGTGGTGACGGAAGCCGGGCCCGACTTCAACCCGCGCCGCATGGAACGGTTTTTCGCCATCATCGGCCGCAGCGGCGCAAAGGCCGTGGTGCTTCTTAACAAGTGTGACCTCTACAGCCGCGAGGAAAACGAAGCGGCGGCGGCGGCGCTCCTGGCCCTGAATCCGGACGCCGCCGTGCACATTGCCAGCGCCCAGGAAAAACTGGGATTGAAGGCGCTGAAGAATTATTTCACCAAAGGCGTGACCGTCGCCATGGTCGGTTCCAGCGGGGTGGGGAAATCCGCTATCATCAATCAGCTTCTGGGTGGCGACGAGTTTCAATGGACCGGTGAAGTGAATGAAATCACCGGCAAGGGCCGCCACACCACGACCGCGCGCGAACTCATGGTGCTGCGCAAAGGCGGGATCATCGTGGACAATCCAGGCATCCGCGAGGTGCAGATGTGGACGGATGAATCCACGCTGCGCGAGCGGTTTGCGGACATCGAAGCCCTCGCCGCGGAGTGTCGGTTCCATGACTGCAAACACGCCTCCGACACCGGCTGCGCCATCCGGAAAGCCGTCGCCGAAGGCGGGCTGGCGGAGGAACGTTATACCGGATTCCTGAAGCTGGACGCGGAAATCGAAAAGCTCCGCGAGCGCACCAAAACCCGCCGCATGACGGAGGAACGCCGCTCCAAGCGCGACCACAAAATCAAAGCCCGCAACCGGGCCGACCGGATCGATATCGAACGCGATCTCAAACCCCGTGCCTAACTTCCAATTCGCCGCCCGGCTTCGATCCGGGCCGGTTGTCCGCTTCCGCCGGGACGCGAAAAGTTGCCAGGAAATCGATGGATTGATGCCGCCGCATGGAGAAAACCGGCCGTGCCTCTGAAAAAGTCGGTTTTGTGCTACGAATCGGCCCGCCGCTCCTACCCGGATGACGCCGCCTCGCGTAGCGTGCGCTTATGAATTCGCCCCTTCCACCCGCGGTTTTGGTCACCGGCTCCAGCCGCGGCCTTGGCAAAGGCATTGCCTTGGAATTGGCGCGCGCCGGGATGTCGGTGGCCATTCATTACGGTTCCAACGAAGCCGCCGCCAGGGAAACCGCGGCACAATGCCGGGAAGTGGCGCTGCATGCCTCACAACTTTTTCCCATCATCCGCGCCGACCTGAACGCCGCCGCCGAACGCGACGGATTGATGGAGGAAACCTTGTCAGCGCTGGGGCGGCTGGACGCCTTGGTGAACAATGCCGGCATCACCTCGCCGGGCAGGGCGGATGTGTTGGACAACACGGAGGAGGCGTGGGACGAAGTGATGGATGTGAATTTGAAGGCGCCCTGGTTTTTGTCCCAAAAGGCGGCGCGTTGGTGGGTGGCGAACGGGGACGGTCCGCGCCTGGAGGGTGGCTATAAATTGGTCTTTGTGTCCAGCGTCTCCGCGGAAATGGCCAGCATGAACCGGGGCGACTATTGCATTTCCAAAGCGGGCATCGGCATGATGGCCAAGGTTTTCGCCCTGCGCCTCGCCGCGCATGGAGTGCAGGTGGTGGAGTTCCGCCCCGGGATCATGGAAACGGACATGACCGCTGGAGTGAAGGAGAAGTATGATCCCATCATCTCCGGCGGAAAGGTGCCCATGCGCCGGTGGGGCCAGCCGTCGGACGTGGGCCGGGCGGTGAAAAGCTTTTTGAATGGAGGGCTGCCATTCTCCACCGGAGGCGCGATCTATCTGGATGGCGGACTCAACCTGCCGCTTTTATAACCGTAGTCCCGGGAGAATATTTTCAGTTATGATTCATATCGATAACCAATTGTCCGCCGCCGGTCTCGCCGGGGTTTGCCAGGATCTTTTCGAAGCCTCCGGCCATAAACTGCGCCGCCTGCAACAACGATGGGACCCGGCCAAAGGGTCCCCCGTTTTCACCGTGCAGGGAAAATACACCACCCGCGGTTGGACGGAATGGACCCAGGGATTCCAGTTCGGCTCCGCTTTGCTGCAATTCGACGCTACGGGGGACGAGGAGTTCCTGACGTCCGGAAGGGAGGCCACGCTGAAGTGGATGGCTCCGCACATCAGTCACACCGGCGTCCATGACCACGGTTTCAATAACGTCAGCACTTACGGCAACCTGTTGAGGCTCATGAACGAAATGCGCATCCCGGAATCGGCCTGGGAGCGGAATTTTTATGAGCTGGCCCTGAAATTGTCAGGTGCCGTGCAGGCCGCGCGCTGGAC
>JAQGPD010000250.1 GCA_028293305.1 Verrucomicrobiales bacterium
GTAGTCCGCTCAGTCCTCTGAGCGGTATTCAGAGAATCGGTTATTCAGCTATCCGGTTTTTCCGGTTTTTCGTGTTTTCCAGCTGTCCGGTCCAAGCCATTGCGCTGAAAAAGCTGATTCTTTGAAAATGCAGATTCTTTGAGAACCGCTCAGAGGACTGAGCGGACTACTCTGAGCGGACTACTCTGTTGGTGGACCACTCTGAGTGGACTGCTCTGTTAGTCGATGAAGGCGCGGTGCCAGAGTTCGAGGATGACGAGGGACATGACTTGTTTCAGATAGATGAACTCGCGGGATTCCATGCGTTGGAGGAGGGACTGGACGCGGGCGGGGTCGAAGTAGCCGCGGGCTTTCAGCTGGGATTCGCTGAGGGTG
This sequence comes from Verrucomicrobiales bacterium, assembly GCA_028293305.1. Taxonomy (GTDB): domain Bacteria; phylum Verrucomicrobiota; class Verrucomicrobiia; order Verrucomicrobiales; family V1-33; genus CAIZWU01. The sequence goes on from JAQGPD010000250.1 coordinate 376, forward strand.
TCGGCCACGAGGCGGCGGAACTGCGGGTGTTGGAAGAAGAAGTCGAGCGGCAGATAGAACGGGATTTTGGGCCGTCCGTTGGGACGGTTTTTGGCCATGCCGGCGAAGTATTTGTCGGCGAGTTGGCGCTCGATCCATTTGTCGATGCCGCGGTTGATTTTGAGATGGCCGGGCATGCGCTGCGCGAGCTCGATCATGCGGTGGTCCAGAAAAGGCAGGCGGTATTCCAGGCTGTGGGCCATGGTGTTTTTATCCTGACGGATGAGCGCCCAGTCCTGGAGCCATTCGTCGTATTGGAGGCGCAGCAACCGGTCGAGGAAAGGCGCATCCGTCACGCGCGAAACCGTGGAGGCGGAGGGTTGGAAAATATCGCGCTCCTTCGGAATCCAGGCTTCCGAGGCCCATTGTTTGAACGGCGCGGCGTAGATGTCGCGGCGTTCGTCCTGGTCCCACAAGGTCCGCAGGGCATAAAAATTCGCCATCAGATGGCGGCGCGGATAGTTCTTCAAAAAGTCGACGCCGCGCTTTTTGCCCTGGCTTCCGAGGTCGGCCGGGAAGTTGAAAAACTTGTTAAGCAACGCATGCGGCATCGCCTGCACGCCGAACCCCGCGAGGGGAGCGAGCGGGCCCAGTTTGTTGGCCAGCATGAGTTTTTTCTGGAAGTCATAACCGGCGAAACACTCGTCCGCGCCCTCACCTCCGAGGACCACTTTGAGGTCTTTCGCCGCGCCTTCCGCCAGTTTGTAGAACGCGATGATCAAGGCGTCCCCGACCGGGCGGTCCATGTGGTGGACGATTTTCGGAAGCAGATCAAAGTCCCCGGGCTCGACGTTGATCGTATGATGATTCGTCCCCAGAAAAGCCGCGGTCTCGGCGGCGTCATGGGTTTCGTCGATGGGACTGTTGAAGCCGATGCTGTAGGTGTTGACGGAGCTGGCGTGCTTCATCATGGCGGCCACCACCAGGCTGCTGTCCACGCCCCCTGACAGATAGGCGCCGACCGGCACATCGCTGCGCATGACCAGTTTGATCGAGTCCTCGAAGAGGTTTTCGAAATCCTCCCTCCAGGCCGCATCGCTGCGTTTTTCCGACCCGTCGTGCAGGGGGCATTCCCAGTAGCGGGAGATGGTGAAATTTCCGTCAGGACGGTGGTGCAGGCAGTGCGCCGCGGGAAGTGTCAGGATGCCGTCGAACATCGTGGCCGGTTCCGGCACATTGCGCAGCGTCAGATAGGGATCGATGGCGGCGGTATTGCAGCGGCGCGGGACGTGGGTGCTTTGCAGCAGGCTCTTCACCTCGCTGGCAAAAAGGAAGCGTCCCTGCGAGGCGTGATAATACAGCGGCTTCTGTCCGGTGCGGTCGCGGGCCAGCCAAAACTCACCTGTCTTGCGGCTGTGAATGCAGAACGCGAACATGCCGTTCAAGCGGTCGAGCACGCCCTTCAGGCCCCATTGCTCGAAGCCGTGGAGGATGGTCTCCGTGTCGCTGCGGGTGCGGAAAACATGGCCGGCGGCGGTGAGTTCCGCGTGGAGTTCCTTGTAGTTATAGATCTCGCCGTTCAGGATGATCGCCAGGCTTTCGTCCTCATTGAAAATCGGCTGCCAACCACCCGCGAGGTCGATGATGCTGAGCCGTCCCATGCCCATGTGGAAGCGTAGTTCCGGCTGCGCATAACGTCCCTCGCCGTCCGGTCCGCGGTGGACCTGGACCTTGGCCATTTTATCGAGCAGGCCTTCTTCCTGAAAGCCGGAGTAACCGAAAATACCGCACATGAAATGACTGGATGGGTGAGAGGATGGGTCGAAAAATCCGGGGAGGATAACAAAAGTCCGGAACAACCTGTTTCCGCCCCGGAACGGCGTTTTTCAGGAAGCGGTGCAGGAACCGCGCCGGAAGGCATGGTGGAGGACTAACGCCATTTCCCGAGGGTGAATTCGCGGATGGAAAACACCCAGACCACGGCTTTCACATCCTTCAGATAGGCGGGGTTGGCCAGCAGCCGCTGATTGAAAAGCCGGCGCGCTCCGGTGCCTCCGGAGTTTTGATTGCTCAGCTGCACGAGGGGAAATCCGAGCAGCGACTGCAGTTGGTCACGCAGGCCCGCGCCCTGGCAGTGCATGCCCAGGGACGCACCGTCCGTGAAGACCATGGTGTGGCTGTCGCCCATGAGGATGACCGGCCCGGCCGCGGCGGCGGGGACGGGCACGGGGCCATTGGCGGAGGCGGTGCCAAATTTTGTCAGGATCAGCTCCTCCTTCCCGGGATTCACCACACCCGGCGCGGCGCTGAGATCGCCGGTGATGGCGAGTTTTTCAGGCGTTCCGGCGACATAGGGCCCGGGCTTCGCGAGGCCCGCCAGCACGGGGACGGCGCCGATGGCTTTGGCGGCGATTGCAATGCCGGCAGGGGACCAGTGCGAGTCCGTGGCGC
>JAQGPD010000251.1 GCA_028293305.1 Verrucomicrobiales bacterium
CTGGAACAGTCCGCGGTAGCGGGCCTCGCTGGTGCGCACGGCCTGCTCGTCGAGCCGGGCGTCGGTGACATCGAAAATCGTCAGGAGCAATCGGTCTCCTGACAAAGCCGCCGGGCGGAACTCGATGTCCTTCACCAGGTTTTCAGCATTGCGGAGGGAGCAGGTGATCGGAGTCCGGCGGCGCCAGACATTTTCCCACCATTCGTCCATGGCCCGTTTTTGGAAAACGTCATCGCCCGCGCAGGCCCGTTCCAGCCAGGTTTGGATAGGGGCCTGGGGGGAGGCGGCGAACCCCAGCACGGCGCGGTGTTGGGGATTGGCATAGAGCACGTGAGCCTGATCATCCAGCAGGATCATGCCGAAGGGAGCGGCTTCCGCCATTTCACGGAAGGAGTCGTCAGGAGGCGCAACGGGGATATGCGGCGCGGCCGGGATGGGTGCTGTTGCCGTGGGGGCGGGTTCAGCTTCTGATTTGGCAGCGGCGGCAGCGGCAGCGGATTCAGCGGCTGCGGCTGCGGTTGCGGCTGCCGTTTCGGCAGCGGCGGCGGATTCATCGGATTTGGAAAGCGGGGTGGGGTCGACCGGGGCGGGGAGGATTTCGTTATCAATCACGAAATCCGATTCCGTGTTGGGGGACGGGATGGCGGCCGGGGGCTCGATCGAGGCACATGTCAGGACCAATCCGCCGACGCTGCCCGTGGTTTCGTGCCAGGGCTGGATTTCCCAATGCACAAGGCTTTCGGAGCCGTCGGCGCGGAACATGAGATCGTCGACGCATTGCTTTTGATCGCCGGCGAGACAGCGGTCATACAATCCGCGCCAATCCGGATGCAGGTCCGGGAAGACGTCATAATGGCAGCGGCCGGCGAGGGGAGCGCCGGGGATTTGGAACTCGCGCACCCACCTGGAATTGACCGCCAGGTATTTCATATGCCTATCCAAAATGGCGACCGCTGCAGGAAATTGTTCCAAAAGGACGGGGGCCGAGGCGCTGTCCCACGAGGTGGCGGCGGGGGCGATGCCGGGTCGGGAGCGATGATAGGATGGAGGCGAAGGAGGCGCGGGGCGGGAAGCAGGAACGGGCGTCGCGGGAAGGGGATTGGTGCGGCCCAGGCCCAGCTCCTCCAAGCGGCTGACCAGCGAGGCGGTGTCCACCGGACCTGTCAGGAAGTCGTTGACGCCATAGTGCGCCGGCGTTTCCCCGGGAGCGAGATGGTGGTCCACACCCATGGCGATGATCCAGGGCTGACTCACTCCGGCTTCGGCGCGCACCCAGGCGACAAATTGTTTCATGGCGTCGTTGTTCCCGTTCAGGGGAGCGACCACCAGCCGTTGGTTGGCGAATAGTTCCCGGCCTTTCACGACGTCCTCGCAATCCATGACCTCGAGTCCATGATCCCTGAGCACTGCCGACAATTGCCGGCGGAGTTCGAAATCGGGTTCCACCACCAAAGCTCGCAATTGGGATGAGGCGGGAATTGCGGACTTAGGCATATGGAATTTCTAGTTTGATTCGAAATTTAGACAGCGTCAACTGCGGCGGGATTCTTTTGTGAGAATCATCCGTCGCAGATACGAGATTGGTATCTATTTCGAGAAGATAATCAATACCGATTAAACAAAATATGAGTTCACTTGGAAGCAAAATTCCGGCCCAGCCCCTCAATCCGTTCCGCGTAGGAATGCGACCGGAGTGCGAGGAGAAGCCGATTATTTCGCGTTGATGCTTAGTTCCCAGCGGTAAGCGGGGCGGATGTCGATGCGTTTCAGGGAATAGGCGGCGGCGGCCGTTTGGGTTTCCATCCCGGTGGCGCCGATGGCCTCAATGAACTCGCGGGTGACGGGACAGCCCGTCTGGCTGAGGTAAGCCCGGCTGAGTTCGCGGAATTTTTCCATGGTTTCCGGCTCGCCCTGACGGTTAAAGACGTTGGCGACGATGAGGAGGTTTTCGACTTCGTCGGGGCGCTTGGATTCCAGTAGGCAGGTGACGGAATTGCCGACGGGACCATTGTTGGAGGCGACGGGGCTGGACGTGGTCAGTCTGGCAAAGGCATTCCAGCCGAGGTTGTCCGTTTTCTTCCACTGCGAGCTGTCCGCGTAGGAATCGCGCAGGCCAAGGCGGAGCGCGGGGTCGAGCGCGTTGATGGGCGTGCGGAAAAGAGTGGGAACCGACGAATTTTTCGGGCCGGCCACGGGTCGCTGCGGCGGCGTATCTGAGGCTGCGGCAATTGGACCCGACGGCGGAGGAGCGGCGGAACCGACGGCGGCTGGCGGAGCTTTGGATTTGGCGGCGCCGCTGCCGGCCAGGTTTTGGACAACTTTGGCTTTGGGCGGTTTGCTGTTGGCGCTGCCGTGCGCTTTTTCGCCGGAACGGGAGGTGGAATCGGAAACATCCTCATCATCGGAGGTGGCGGATGCGGAGTCGGCGGCGGTCCCGGAAGCGGAATCCTGATTTGTCAGGCGGGGCAGAAAATAAACCGCCGAACCCGCGAGGGCGGTGCCAAGCACCAAGCCTTTCCAAAAGTTGGATTGGGGGGCGCTGGCGGTTTTGGGCCGGGCTTTGGGTTTTCCTTTTTTCTTCATGGGTGGCATCCCGAACATGCGCCGGATTCCCAGCCCCGGCAAGGGCTGCGGCACACGTTTGTGACCGCCGCCCCCAAAAGGAGCGCGGGTTTGCAACCCGCCCCGGCCTGCTGGTTTTTTCAGTTATAAGGCTCCCTGAACAGCCGTTCAATAACGGGGAACCAACGGGTTTTCCGTTTCCTGCCGGTGTTAGGATAACGGGGGAGGGGATGGGCTCCGGGACGGGGGCCGCGATGGCATGGGCATCCGCAGGAGAGCCATACAAATGAAAAACCGTCCAGCCGGGGCGGGTTTCAAACCCGCGCTCCTTTTTTCAAACCCGCGCTCTTTTTTTATTTGGCAGGACGGTGATTTTATTTAATTAGGCGATGGAGTCGCCGGTGGCGACGGCGCTGTCTCCGCGTTCACCGGTGCGGATGCGGATGGCTTCCTCGACGGCGAAGACGAAGATTTTCCCGTCACCGATTTTTCCGGTGTTGGCGGTTTTGACGATGGTGTGGACGACTTGGTCGGATTGGGAATCCTCGACCACGATTTCCAATTTCACCTTGGGGAGAAAATCGACGGTGTATTCGCTGCCGCGGTAGATTTCGGTGTGGCCTTTCTGGCGGCCGAAACCTTTGACTTCGGTGAGGGTCATGCCTTGGATTCCGATTTCGGAGAGGGCGGCTTTGACTTCTTCGAGTTTGAAGGGCTTGATGATGGCTTCGATTTTCTTCATGGGAGTTTGCTTAAAGGAGTGACCTTATTTTTTGTGCTTAATTTCCTCAAGTTCTTTCTCGAGGGTGGTGATGAGGACGGAGGCTTTTTTGAGGCGTTCGGCGAGGACGCGGGAGATGAAGCCGTAAAGGGCGGCGTAGTAGCTGGCGTTGTCCTCCTCGGGTTTGATTTCGCGGAGGAACTGCTGGTCGATGACGAGGCAAAGCGTGTTGCTGCGGGCGACGACGGAGGCGGTGCGTTTTTCGTTGGTTACGGCCGCGAGTTCGCCGAAGATCTCGCCGGCGGTATCGAGGGTGGCCAGCGCTTCGCCATTTTTCACGACTTCCAGGGAGCCGGTGAGGAGGACAAAAATACGGGAGTCCTCCTGGCCGTCCTTGATGACTTCATCGCCGGGGTCGGCCTGGATGAAATAGCTTGAATAAAGGATGTCATTGAGATGGCGGCCTTGGAAGGACTCGAAGAACGCGATGCGGTCCAAGGGCTCCGGAAGGGTTCCTTCCTCGTGAATGTAGGCGAATTCTTTCATGCTGCGCTGCGGGTCTAGCACAGCGACGCGGGGAATGCCATCCCGATTGTGGCAAATTGGCGCAAATCGAGGCGAAATAACCGGAATGGGTGCCGGGGCCGGTGCCAAATGACGTTAAGCCTCAGGCGGCGAGGGGTTCGTGGTCCCCGCACGCGGCGCGGCAAAGGCCCGCGAAGGTCTCCTCGGCCAGGCTGAGGCGGCGGTCTTTATGATAGAGCACGCCCCAGTGCCGCTGGAGGTCGAGGCCCGGGACGGGCAGGGCGGCGACGGAGCCGCGGGCGAGTTCCGCGGAGGCGATCCAGCGCGGGGCAATGCCGACGCCGAGTCCGAGCTTCACCAACTCGACAAGCGCCTCCGAGCTGCTGAGCTCGACAAAGGACTGCAGCCGGACGCCCTGGCGCAGGACATGGGTTTCCACCTCGCGGAAGGCGGCGGCGCGGCGGTCCTGCAGGATGAAGTGCTCGGCGGCGAGGCGTTCGCGGTCGGGCGGGCGGCCGTCATTCCAGGGATGCATGGCGCTGACAAGAAAAACCAGATTGTCCGAAAACATGCGGCGGCTGGCGAGTCCGGAGGCATCGGCGGGCTCGATGCCGAGGACGAGGTCGGCGGCGTGATCGTCCAGGAGGCGGCCGGGTTCCAGGCCGTCGCCGGGTTGCACCATGACCGAGTAGTGAGGAAAACATTCCCGGAATTCGCGCAGCACCGGGGGCAGGAGGTGGCGGGCGGCGTCCGCGGGGCAGGCGAGGCGGAGGGTGCCGCGGAATCCGGTATCTATATTGGTGAGGTCCGCGCGGGCCTTGGCCATTTGGAGAAGCACCGCGTCCGCGCAAAGCAGGAGCCGTTTTCCCGCCGGAGTCAGGCCGAGGCTGCGGCCGGCGCGGTAGAGGAGCTTGCTCCCCATGTCCTGCTCCAGCTTGCGCAGGGCGTGGCTGACGGCGCTTTGTGTCAGGCTGAGATGGCGTGCGGTCTCGGTGAAACTGCCGGTGCGCGACAGGGTGGAAAACATTCTGAGCTGCCACGAATCGATCACATCATCCATAAGCCTGTCAGGAAAGCAGATGGCACGCCATGGCATGAGAAGATTTCATCCGGTGTGCGCCGCGCGGGACGTTGGGATTCATAACCATTGGATGGCACATCCTGTGCTCTTACTTTCGCTCATGCCTGCTGCTGTTCCCCCGACCCTGCGAGCCGCGCGCCCGTCCTACCGACCCCGGACCCAGGTGCGCGTGGGTTTCGTGCCGCTCTCCGACAGCGCGCCCCTCACCGTGGCGCGGGAGATGGGATTTTTCAGCAAGCATGGATTGGATGTGGTGCTGACCCGGGAGCTGGGCTGGGCGTCCATCCGGGAGAAAATCTTCTATCAGGATCTGGATGCGGCCCATGCGCCGGCGCCCATGCTCTTCCGTCTGGTGCTGGGACTGGATGGAAAACCCTGCGATGTCTTCACCAGTTATTTTCTCAATGCGGGCGGGAATGCCGTGACGCTGAGCTCCTCCCTCCGGCGCATGGGGATCCGCAGCGCGGCGGATCTGAAGCGTCTGGTGCGGAGCAAACATCCGGAACGGCTGATCTTCGCGGTGGTGTCTTTATACTCCTGTCACTATTTCCTCCTGCGCCGCTGGCTGTTGTCAGGAGGGATCGATCCTGACAAGGAGGTTTTGATAGCAGTATTGCCTCCGGAGCAGATGCTGAGCAGCCTGCAGAATGGGCATATTGAGGGTTTTTGTTCCGGAGAGCCCTGGAACAGCGCGGCGGTCTTGGCGGGAGCGGGTTGGTGTCCGGCCACCAGTGTGAGTCTGGCGCCGGCGCATCCGGAGAAGATTTTGCTGGCCCGGACCGCCTTCGCGGAGCGCTGGCCGGATGAGAATGCCGCGCTGCTGCGGGCGGTGGACGAGGCCTGCCGATGGTGTGAGGATCCGGCGAACCGGCCGGCGCTGGTGGATTTGTTGGCGTCCTGCCGCTGGTTCCGCGAAAGCCGCGCGGCGCTGCGTCCGGCTTTGTTGGGCCCGTTTGACTGCGGGGATGGAAACCGGGTGGCCGCGCATGATTTGCTTAGATTCCACGGGGCGTCGATCAATGCCGCCACCGAGGAAAAATCAGCCTGGCTGCTGGCGCAGATGAGAAATGCCAAATTGCTTACCGTGGAGCGGGCCCCCGAAGGAGCCTTCCGGCCGGACTTGTTGGAGGAAGCGCTGGGCCCGGTGGAAATGCCCGTCACCGTCACGAAGGATGGAGCGGCTGCGA
>JAQGPD010000291.1 GCA_028293305.1 Verrucomicrobiales bacterium
CAGCACGCTGCCGAGCGCCGCCAGGATCATCGGCCAGGAGGGATCAAAGCCGGCGCGTCCCGCCCACATTTTGGCCGCGATCACGGGCAGCAGACCCTTCAAAACATCCAAGGCAAAGACGGGCAAACCGATCTTTTTTCCCATCACGCGGATGACATTCGTGGCTCCGATATTCCCGCTGCCATGCTGCCGGATGTCGATTCCCTTCCACTTGGCCACCATGTAACCAAACGGAGTGGCGCCCACCGCGTAGGCGGTGAGGAGGATGAGGAGCAGGGCTGGAAAACCGGGCGTCGGCATGAGGGCGCACGTCCCGGCAGGATAGGGCCGGTGTCAATCGGACGGACGCCGGAAAATGACAAATACAATCCCGGTGTCGGCGTGAGTGACACTCGGGAAGGGCCGGTTTGCGGAACGGAAAGCGAGAGGTATTTCCGCAGCCTTCATGGCGGCGGGGACTTCGGAACGGCGTTTTGGCTGGAGTGCCCGGCCGAGGCGGGATCCGCGGGCGCGGGCGGAATGGAAAGTTTGATGGGTTTTGCCAGCGATGACGGCGAAAAAGCGAGGGAGGCGCGCTGTGGGCCGCGATGGATTTGGATGAGGTTTTTCTGGTCCGGAAAAAGGTTCGTCAGGGTGTTGAATTTGAGGCTGTGTCCCGCCAATCCATCGGGCAGCGGAATCTGAAAAAAAAGGATCATCCGGCGTTCCTCACCTGCGGCCGGCGTGATGGGATGAGCGGCAACGGCTGGGGCTGCCGGAATCGGAAGTGCTGCCGACGGTGCAGCCGCAGGCGGAAGCGCGGGTTGGGGTGATGCGGGCGACGGTGCGGGTGGCGGTGCGGGCGGCGGCTCGAATTGTTTTCCGACCCATGTGAGGGGCAGGGTGGCACCCGCTGGATTTGTCAGGACGAACGTCTCCTTCAGCAGGGATTGGAGCTGGGGATCCAGATCTTTCGGCGGGGTGTTTTCCAGGCTGACCGCGCGGCCGGCCAGTTGAGTCAGGGCGGCTTCGAGATCGTTGGCGTAGAATGCCGTGGAGACTTCCAGCGTTTTGGCCAGGGGATTGTAATCCGCTTCCGCCGAGGCCTGGTGCAGCGGATGCGCGGCAGCGGATTGCGGTAGAAAAAAGCTTGTCAGGATCACCGCCATCATTGCGCGCTCCCAGCGGCAGCGGCGTCCGCGTGTGAATGATGCTGCGGGGACGGTCGGCACGGCTCGGGGTATTTTAGCTGGGCAAAACGTTGATGCCTGGCCGGGGCGGGGATTGTGGTCGACATCCAGTCAGGGCGCCGCGGGAGTCGGTTCGATCTTTTTCTCCTCCTTGGCGGGCTTCGTCAGCTCGCGCATGGGGTTGGGCTGCTCCTCCTCCTTGAAGAGTTGGAAACGGGTTTTGATAGGTCGGCGCGGCCAGAAATTGTTCTCCACATCGCAATCCACCAACTCCTGGCGGGGATCGAAGGTCACGGCTTTCAGCTGCTTTTCGGTCATGAAAAGCTTGGCGGTTTTGGTGGTGTTGTAGCGCCAGATTTCGGCGGGCAGGGTGGTCTCCATGCTGGTGCCGTCCGTGAATTCCAACTTTAAAATGAGCGGGCTGATCAAGCCTCCGACATTGCTGAAATCCACCACATAAAAATTCCGGGCCGTCTTCAGCAACGCGGGGTCTATCTTCGCTTCGGCAAGATCCTTGAGCAATGATTCGTATTTCTTCCTATCACTTGGCAGGACCGTGGCGTCGTCATAGGTGTCATAAAAATCCTTGAGCTCCGGGAAGGTATCCACGCGTTTCGGAAGGTCCGCATTCCGCAGCCGGGTGAGGGTTTGTGGAAGGTCCTTTTTTTCCTGTTCCGTCTTCGGCTTTTCCACGGCGGGATCGCGCGAGTCGAGCTGGAGCCATTTCACGTCGTCGATGGCAATGTCCACATGATCCACGCTGTAAAACCAGCCCTTCCAAAACCAGTCCAGGTCCACGCCGCTGGCATCCTCCATGGTGCGGAAAAAATCGGATGGCGTGGGCCGCTTGAACATCCAGCGCGAGGCGTAGGTTTTGAAGGCGTGGTCGAAAAGTTCGCGGCCCAGAATGTGTTCACGCAGAAGGTTCAACGCCACGGTGGGCTGCCCGTAGGCATTGGGTCCGAGCTCGGCGATGGATTCGGAATTCGACATCACGGGCACCCGGTCGGACTGCAGCATGTAGGCGGTGATATCGCGTTCCGTGCGGCGGCGGGGATACTCCTTTTCCCACTCCTCCTCGGCCAAAGATTGGAGGAAGGAATTCAGCCCTTCATCCATCCAGGTCCATTGCCGCTCGTCGGAATTCACGATCATCGGAAAGTAGTTATGCCCGACCTCGTGGATGACCACGCCGATGAGCGCGTATTTCGTGCGTTCCGGGTAGGTGCCGTCCTCCAGCGGGCGGGGGCCATTGAAGGTCATCATGGGATATTCCATGCCGCCGACGGGTCCATTCACCGACCAGCAAACCGGATAGGGATAGTCAAAGGAATAACGGCTATAAACCTGGATCGCATGGGCGATGGCGTGGGTGGAATACTTGTCCCAGAGCGGCATTCCTTCCTTGGGATAAAGTGACATCGCCATCACCGGCGGGCGCAGCATCCGGTCCGTCGCCCCGCCTGGCAAACGCGGCGTGGGCGGGTGCGTGGCTCCGGCCACGGCCATGGCGTCCCAGATGAATTTCCGGGACGAGGCAAAGGCGAAATCCCGCACTTTCTCCGCCTTGAAAACCCAGGTCTTTTTGCCGGCGGACACCGGTTTTTTTTCGGCCGCCGCCGCTTCCTCGGGCGTCACGATGAAGACCGGTTTTTCAAATTCGTTGCGGGCGAGTTGCAGGCGTTCGCGCTGCGCCGGGGACAGGACCACGTCCGGATTTTCCAACACTCCGGTGGCTCCGACGAGGTGGTCGTCGGGTGTCGTGATGCGCACCTGATAGTTCCCGAACTCCAGGGTGAACTCGCCGGTGCCGAGGTATTGTTTGTTGATCCAGCCGCCGTAATCCGTGTAGGCGGCCATGCGGGGGAACCATTGCGCGATGGTGTGGATGCAGTTGTTATCGTTTTTGAAAAACTCGAAGCCCGTGCGCTCGGGCATCTTTTTGGCGTCGTTGATGGCAAAGTCCCAGGTGATTTTAAAAACGAAATCCGCGCCCGGCGCGAGCGGCTGCGGCAGGTCCAGGCGCAGCATGGTTTTGACCACAGTGTGGGGCAGGGGCGCGCCGGCGGCATCTGTCAGGGCGGAGACTTTCATGGCCCCGTCATACTTTTCCTGGGCCAGCATCCGCTCCACGGCACCATAGCCGATTTTCTTCAGATCCAGACCGCGCCTGACATTCGGAGCCGCGCGGGAATCGGCGTCGTGGGATTGATAGTTCTGATCCAGCTGCACCCAGAGATAAGTCAGGAAATCCGGTGAATGGTTGTGATAGGTGACCGTGGCTTTGCCGGTGAGATGACAGCGGGCGTCGTCCAATTCCACATCAATATCATAATCCGCCATGTTCTGCCAATACGCCGCGCCAGGCGCGCCCGAGGCCAGGCGGGTGGGCGTGGGGGACGGCAGCATCTGGTCCAATTGTTGGAATTTTTCGACCGGGGCGCCTGGCTGCGCGGCGGAAGCGGAACCCGGGACGAAGCCTGGCAGGGTGAACATTGCGCAGGTCAGAAAAAATGACGACAGCCGGGAATTCATGGCCGGGACCGTGGGGTGGAAAATCCATTTCCTCCAGGGGGAAAACCGGCTATTCCACGTTGCCGTGGCGGGAAAAAGCGCGGTGGGGTGTTGATATTCATGCACCGGCCGGCCACGGGCAGGTTTGCGTGCCTTCCGGAACGGGACCGCACTCCTCGTTGCGCGGGGGCCGTGGCGGGTTAAAGTGGCACCCATATGAAGCTGTTTTCCCTCACTGCATTCACCTGTCTGACCGCCGTGCTCCTCGCCGCCGCGGCCCCGCGGCTGCACGCCCAGGACAAGGAAAAACCCGATGCCGCCCCGCCGGAGGAAGAGCCCGCCGAGCCGCAGGAACGGGAGCAGCTCTCCCCTGAGGATTTGCAGCAGCGCCTGAAGGCCGACGCGGAATTGGAAAAGGCGGAGGTCGCCAAGATGATGAAGGTTTTCACCACCCTGGAAGGTTCATGGACCGGGCGCGAAACGCTGCGTTATGAGGAAAACCGCCTGCCTGAAAAATCCTGGAAGGACGAGTGGGAAGGCAAGTTCACCATGGGCGGCCGGTATTTTGAAATGAACGGCCAGACCTCCGGGGATGACCTGAATTCCGCCTACCGCTGGATCTGCACCTATGATGTGGAACGCCAGGGTTACCGGGCCTGGTATTTCGGCGACAACTCCCAGAACGAATACACCGGCAAGCTTTCCAGTGACGGGAAATTCGTCATCTGGTCCATCCGCTCCGCCAACGGATCCGAAAGCCGGTTCTCCATGAAGGCGGATGGCAACAAGGTGAAATGCCATGGCACCGATACCCTGGTGGACGGCTCCCTTTTCTCCACCCAATCCTCCGACTACACCCGCAAACGAGTCGAACTGTAGGCCCTCCACAATGCCTTCCGCCTCCGGGCCCGCCCTGACCTATGGGGCGCTACGGTGGCGCCGGTTTTTCAAAAACACGTTTCCCTATTTCCATTTCCTCACAATAAAATGCCAGCCACCGAAGCAGCGGGATTCGATCCCGTGGAAGATGTTATTGCCGAAATCCTGGCAGGCCGCCTTGTGGTGGTCACTGATGACGAGGACCGCGAAAATGAAGGCGATTTGATAGGGGCGGCCTCCCTGCTGACACCGGAAAAAGTCAACTTCATGATCACGGAAGGTCGCGGCATGCTGTGCGCCCCCGTCTCCCAGGAAATCGCGGAAAAGCTGGGACTGGGCCCCATGGTGGCGCGGAACCGCGAGCAATTCCACACCAACTACACGGTCACCGTGGACGCCGCGAAGGGCATCACCACGGGTGTTAGCGCCGCCGACCGTTGCCACACCATCCGGCTCCTGGCCGAAGAGTCGTCCGTCGCCTCCGACCTCTCACAACCCGGCCACGTGAACCCCCTCGTCGCCCGCCCCGGCGGCGTCCTGCGTCGTGCCGGCCACACGGAAGCCGCCGTGGACCTGGCCCGGCTCGCCGGCCTCCCCGCCGCGGCCGCGATCATCGAGATTCTCAATGCTGACGGCAATCCAGCACGCTTGCCGGAACTGCGCGTTTTCGCCGCCCGGCATGGCTTGAAGATCACGAGCATCGCCGCGCTCATCGAGTATCGCCGGCACCTGGAAAAACTCATCGTCCGCGAGCAAGTCATCCGCATGCCCACGGATTTCGGCGAGTTCGATCTCTATCTTTACCGCAGCACTGTGGATGGTCAGGAACACCTGGCCATGGTCAAAGGCGACGTGTCCAACGGCGAGCCCGTTCTTGTCAGGGTCCACAGCGAATGCCTCACCGGCGACGTCTTCGGCTCACGCCGTTGCGACTGCGGATGGCAGCTCCACACCGCCATGCAGCGCATTTCGGATGAGGGCCGCGGCGTCCTTCTTTACATGCGCCAGGAAGGGCGCGGCATCGGACTCGCCGCCAAAATCCACGCCTACAAACTCCAGGAGGAAGGCTACGACACCGTGGAGGCCAACATCAAATTGGGCTTCCCCGGCGATCTTCGCGACTACGGCATGGGCGCGCAAATGCTCCACGACATCGGCGTCCGCAAAATCCGCCTCATGACCAACAACCCCAAAAAAGTCGTGGGACTCGAAGGCCACAGCCTGGAAATCGTCGAGCAACTCGGCATCATCTCCGAAGCCAACCCCGACAACGCCCGCTACCTCGCGACCAAGCGCGAGAAAATGGGACATGTTTTCTAACTGGCAGTTTCCCCGCCTCCCGCCCCCCCCCTGACGGGTTCCTGCTGGCAGAAGCCTTTCACACACCACGTTTTTTGTCCGACTGTTGCCAAGCCCTGACTGCTTCCCGTGAAACCAGTGCTATTCATCGCCTTGGGCTTTGGGGCCGTGTGCGCCATTCTATTTGTTGTGGGATTCCGGCCGTCCAGTCCACCGGTCGAGTGGCGGCGCATTGCCCTCGGGATGCCGCGAGCGGAGGTTTTGTCCCTTCTTCCGACCCGGGTTTTCGATCAACGGCAGGCAAATGGTTATGATATGACAAGGCCCCGGAGAAGCTATAGATTGGGTGCATCCGGCTACTGGATGCTTGTCCTCTCATATGACCAGTCCGACCACCTGGCGCACGCCCGGACGGAGTTTGTTTGTGATGGGAATGCCACATCAAACCAGTTTTGGCCTCCTCAGCTTCTCTGCCGCATCAACAAAGGATCGATCCGCGAGATGGAATGAGGGCCCCAGCATCAGGAACCCGCCGGAGTCTCCAGGGCGGATATCATTTTAAGTCTTGCCCGGCATCGTTATTTTAAGCTATCATTGAGCAAGCGGTTTCCTGGCCGCGTCATCCTTGTGAACACTCATAAAAATAGCAGTAACATGAAACCTATGGTCGTGGGCCTCGCGGTTTGTGTAGTGGGATTTCTGTTGTTTGAATACTTT
>JAQGPD010000322.1 GCA_028293305.1 Verrucomicrobiales bacterium
CGGCGAGTGCCGCGAAAGAGGCGGCTGTTGCGGCTGTTGCGGAAGCCGCAGGCTGTGATCCGGCGGAGAGTGTGGAGGTTTTGTTGGCGGATCCGGGGCCTTAGGATCCGGACAAGTTGACGAGGCAAGTGTTCACTTCCTCGAGCTGCGGGATTTGCAGCAAGACGGATCTGACCACGGCGATTCCTCCGGAACGGGTGCTTAGGCCAGGGGCGGTGCCGGTGATTTCGGCGGCGGAGCTGGCGGGATTGCCGGAGTTGTTAAGGGCGGCGCAGCCGGCGTTCGCGGCGACGGGGGGGCTGCATGGCTGCGCGTGGTGGGACGGCAGGGAGCGGCGCTTGGCGGCGGGATTTTTGTTCGAGGATGTGGGCCGTCACAATGCCTTGGACAAGTTGTTGGGGCATGCGCTGCTGACGCGTCGGCTGCCACTTTCAGATGGAGTGCTGGTCTTGAGCGGACGGATTTCGTTCGAGTTGGTGCAGAAGGCCTCGGCGGCGGGGATCCCGGTGATCGCGGCGGTGGGGGCGCCCAGCAGTCTGGCGATCGCCTACGCGGAGGCGGCGGGGATCACGCTCTGCGGATTTGTCAGGGACAACCGGTTCAATGTCTACACCCACCCCAGCCGGGTCGGGGCATGACGGCCGTGGACCGCCCTTCAGGGTCGGACCAGAGGAGCTGAGGACCAGGGGGGGTCAGTTGGTCAGAATGCCGGCGGAAGTCCCCAGCTTCCCCCCAAAGCGGCATAGGCGGCGCGCGGGAGGAGGACGTAGTGGGGATTGGCCCGGGCATCGAGCCAGCGGATCAGATTCACCAAGTCCGGACGGGCCATGGTGGTGCAGCCGTGGCTGGGTTTGTCAGGGCCGCGGCGGATGTGGAAAAAGATGGCGCTGCCGTGCCCGGGGAACGGCGGGTCGGAGTTGTGGCGGATTTCCAGGAGGAATTCGTAGGCGAAATCGCCCAGCCGCATTTTTTGTTTTTCATACCACGGCGGCGGATTGCCGGGGTCCACGAGGATGTGACGGTTGTAGCTGGGAAGCGTGGGATCGTCCACCCAGCAATCCCGCGTGGTGACCCGGTGGGAGGGAATCCGCAAACCGGGGAGGCTGGCGGGATCGTAGCCGTAGAGCGTGCCGATTTTGAAAAGTCCGGCCGGGGCGCGTTGGTCGCGTTCGCGTTTGGAAGGGATGCCGGGTTGGCCGTGCGGGACGGGGATGGCTCCGTTCCCCCAGGCGAGCCCGGCTTTTCCCAACATGACCGGACGCGCGCCGGGCCAGGCGGGTTGCCAGGGAGCGCGGGCGTGCGGACGGGAAAAAGGCAGCAGCCGGGCGCGGGAGGAATTCCAGTTATCCGCGATGGCGACGACGAGTTGAAAAACGGAATCCGGAACGCGCGGCGCGGCAGGACCCTGCGCCAAAGCGGTGCCGATGAACGGGAGACCACCCGCCGCCAATGGAATGCCGGTGGCGGCGAGGGTTTTCAGAAAATGTTTCCGATGCATGGATCTGATCACTGCGCGGGCGTGGGCGTGGGAGCGGGCGTGGAAGGAGCAGCTGGGGCGGCTGATTCCTCGGCGGGTGCGGGTGCGGGAGCAGGCGCGGGTTCTGCCGGAGGAGTTGGTTTGGTGGAAGGAGTTTCCTCGGGTGCCGGGGGCGCGGTGGGTTCGATAGGAGCAGGAAGTGGGTTTTCATCCTGCGCTGCCGGCTTGGCTTCGGATTCGGCAGGTGCGGGCGCGGGCGCCGGTGCGGCGGGGGCGGGGGCCGGGGTTTCAGCGGGATCAGGAACAGGGGAGGAAGGGGCGTCGGACTTCGGCTTGAGCTCCAGCGATGGGGGTTCGGGAGCGGCGCTGGGCAGGGGCAAGGCGTCGCCGGGATTCAGCGTGGGAGTGCCGGAGGGATCGCGCGGCAACTTCATGGATCCTTTTTTGAGTTCCGTGCCTTCGAATTCCAAAGGCGGCAGCAGCAAAAGGGAATTTTCCATTCCAGGCGACATGGGGAGGTCCGGCAGGTCCGGCAGCGGAGCGGCGGGAGACCAGCCTTTGGGGGCGGGACCACCGGTGGCGGCGGCGAATTGGCTGCCGGCGGGCAGCAGGGGTTCCGCGAAATCCGTCTCGGCCGCCTGCCGCATTTGATCGGTGCCGATGTAGCCCTGGCGTCCGTCCTCAAGTTCCACCCGGGCCCATCCGCGGCTGGCCTGGGCCAGTTTCACGACGTTCCCGCGGGAGAGGCGGAGGTCCGGACCGGAGGCCTGGCTGGGACCGAACTCAAAAAACGCGGTGCTGTCCTCCGTGACCACCCAACGCTCCTTCCAATCCTCCGGGCGCGCCGGTTTTTCCCCGGGTGGCGGGGCATCCGGATCCGAATTCAACTTCGCTTTCAGCCGGGAGAAAAACCCCGCTTTTTTCGGAGTTTCGCCGCTGGTTTCGGCGACGGCTGCC
This sequence comes from Verrucomicrobiales bacterium, assembly GCA_028293305.1. GTDB lineage: Bacteria > Verrucomicrobiota > Verrucomicrobiia > Verrucomicrobiales > V1-33 > CAIZWU01. The sequence goes on from JAQGPD010000322.1 coordinate 2,435, forward strand.
GCCGGGGCCAAGCTTGGTGCAGGGGCGGGAACCGCTGAGGGTGAGGGCTTTAAGGTCTTCGCCGTGGTCAGATTCTTGGCGGGCGGCCTAGTGGATTCCGGAGAACCGGCGGGCGGGGCCGGGGGAGCAGGCGGGGCTGCGGATTTTTTGGAATTTTTAGCCGGTGCCGGGCCCGGTGTGGGCGCCGGCGTGGTGGGAGCCGGGGCTGGATCTTTTTTGCGGAAGGGATTCAGCTTTTGGAAAAATGGCTTTTTGGCGGGAGGCGCTTCCTGCACCACGGGAGCGGGAGGAGCGGCGGCTTTTTTCGATGGCGCGGCCGAAAGGGGCGCCAAGGCGGCCAGGGATAATCCGCAAGCAAGCGGAGCCATGACAAGGCGGGGGAAGTGGGAATTTTTCATGGCGTCGGGGGTATCCACAGCTAAGCCGCTTACGCCGGAATTCACAACAAAATTTCCCTCCGGCGGAATCTTTCAAAAAGTAATGCCGCCCGCTGACGGACGCGGACGTTTGCGGTCGTTGGCGGACGGTTGCGGAAGGCTCCCATCCGGGCAAAGGTGGGCCAACATTATGATCAGTCGCGACTCCATCCGGCAAATCCTCGTGCGACTCGGCTCGCTGGGAATCGCGCGCGATGATCTGGAGGAGACCTTCGTGCGCGGGCGGGGGAATGGCGGTCAAAAGATCAACAAAACCAGCTCCACCGTCCGGCTTCTGCATGTGCCCACGGGCATCAGCGTGATTTGTCAGGAACAGCGCACCCTTTCCCAGAATCGTTATCTGGCGCGGGTTTTATTATGTGATAAATTGGAGGCCCGCCGCCAGGCCGGTCAGCAGGCGCGGCAGGCGGCCGTCTCCAAAGCCCGCGCGCAAAAAGGAAAACGCAGCCAGGGCGTGAAACGTGAAATGATCAAAACCAAACGCCTCCGCAGCCAGGTCAAAGCCGGCCGCCGCACTCCGGGCCACGGGGATTCCTAACTCCCCGCGCGGCGCGTTTTTTGTTTCTTCAGGATCCGGCCCCTGAAATTCTCCCCAACCACGGTCCCGGGAACCCTCAGCTGCGTTCCAACAACCGCCGCAGCAAAGGATCCAGCGCTTGAAACGCCTCCGGCTCACGGGCATGCCGGGCAGGTCCGGCGATGGCTTCCAGGGAATCATCCAGGGAATAAAACGCGAGTTGGAATGAGCTCCCGCCCGGATTCCATCCTATCATGACCGAGTCATGGCCCGCGCTGTCCGCATAGCCCGACGCCGTGGTCAGATGCAGCCGGCGGGTGAAAATAAACGCAAACAGCCGCGAGGCGCCGTCCACCGTCCTGACATGTTCCAGCAAACGCAGCATCGGCCGCCAATCCTCCCCCGAAGACTCGCCCTCCCGGTGCAAGGCCTCAAAAAATCCATTGTGCCGCCGGTCGTGCAACCGGGCCCAGTGCACGAGTTTGATGCGGCCGCCGGGGGTGGTTTCGGATGACATGGATAAGGTTGAGGGAGAGGGGGAAATCCTGCGCGCACCTTCAGTCGATGTAGGCGAACTCGTTCAGGTTGAATAGGATGCGGCAGACCTCGGGAAGACTGTGCCGCGCCTCGAAGGCCGTGAAAGTCCGCAGTTCCTCCGCATCCGGCTGCCGCTGCAGCGCCAGCTGGAACGCCAGGCGCACGTGATCCCCGGGTGCCGTGCCGCTCTCCTTTTCCAGGCGCCCGGCGAAGGCCCCGGCCATTTCCGCGGTGAATGCGCCATTCATCAGGGTCAGCGCCTGCGGAGCGACCGTCGAAACCCCGCGCGCGCCGCAGGATTGATTGCTTTCCGGCAAATCAAAGGCCTCCAAAAACGGGACACGGAGACTGCGCTTTTGGATCAGATAGAGGCTGCGCACTTCCAGGGCCTCCGGCGGGGACGGATACCACCCCCGGGTTTTTTCCGGATTTTCCACCAAAATTCCAGGACTGCTGCCGATGACATCCGGCGCGAGTTCCGGCCAGCGCGGCGGGCCACCCTCACAGGACTTCAGCCGTCCCGCGACTTTCAGCATGGAGTCCCTCAGGCTTTCCGCCTCCATCCGGCGCGGTTCCTGACAACAAAAATCCGCCAAAGCGCCCGGCCCGTCCGGATCCGTGGCCGGACCCTGACGATAGGCAGCCGATGTCAGGATAAGCCGGTGCATTTTTTTGATGGACCAGCCGTCCGCGCGGAACCGTCCCGCCAGCCAATCCAACAATTCCGGATGCGTCGGCGGCGTCCCCGCAAAGCCGAAATCATTCGGGGTCGCCACCAGTCCTTTTCCAAAATGGGACAACCACAGCCGGTTCACCATCACGCGCGCCGTCAGCGGATTTCCCTCACTGAAAAGCCAATCCGCCAGGGCGGAACGCCGCCCCCTGCCATTGGCCTGGTCCTTCACGGCCGGACCGGCGTCCCCGGCAAATCCTGGATTCCGGCCTGGCAGCGCGAGCGGCCGCGGGTCCAAAACGCTCAGCACGCCCGGAGCCACCACTTCGCCCGGCTCCGCGAAATCGCCATGTTTCAACACCCGGGTTTCCGGCACCGGCTCCGTCGTGTTTTTCACGGCGAAAACCGGATGGGAGGGGGTGCGTTTTTCCTGCCAGGCGTTCACCTCCTCCATGGCCTTCGCTTTCGCCGCCTTTTCCACGGGAGTCGCGGCCGCCGCCAGCTCGTCGTCCTCGGGCTTGATGGCGCGTTTGATGTTTTTAAGCTTCAGCTTGTTCGCGGGATCATGCCGCAGCCTGGCGTCCGTCCACAGGCGCTGATCCTCCGGCGGCAGTTTCTTCAATTTCGCCTCCTGCACCCGCGCGCCCACGGCGGCGTCGAGTTCAACAATAACCGATTTCATTTGCGTCAGGATTTTCTCATCCTGACGGATTCTGCTGTATTGCGGCTCCAGGTCCAGCAGGGCGGAATCGTCCGGCTGCATGGGCTCGAAAACAGCCCGGAGGCGGTAATAATCCTCCTGCACCAAAGGGTCGGTTTTATGGTCGTGGCAGCGGCAGCAGGAAAGGTTCAAACCAAGGAAGGCGGAGCCCGTGGTCTCCACCACATCCGACATCACCTGCGCGCGGCAGCGCTCCTCCTCACCGAATTTCACGGCGCTGTTGTCATACGGACCGATCCGCAGGAAACCGCACGCCGTCAGCCGGTCCTGGTCCGCGGCATCCCGCGGCGCGGCGCCCACCATTTCGTCACCGGCCAGCTGTTCCCTGACAAATTCATCGTAGGGCTTGTCCTTGGCGAAAGCGCCCACCACGTAGTCCCGGAAGCGCCACGCATGCGGGCGGAATTCATCGTAATCAAATCCGTTGCTGTCACTGTAACGCACCACATCCATCCACATCCGGGCTTGATGTTCAGCGTATTCCCGTGATTCCAGGAGTCCCTCCACCACCTTCGCCCAGGCTTGCGGCGAGGGATCCCGCTCGAAGGCCTCGACGGCGGCGGCATCGGGCGGCAACCCGGTCAGGTCGAAATAAACGCGACGGATCAGCACCCGGGGCGAAGCTTCCGGGGAGGGAACGGCGTGGCTCTTTTCAAGTTTGGACAGGATGAAAGCGTCCACTTCATTCCGGGGCCAGGAGGTATCTGAAACCTCCGGAACCGGCGGGGCGGAGATGGGCTGGAGTGACCATAAATCCAAGCGCTTTCCGTGAAACCGCTTCACGACCGGATTGTTGGAATCCAATCCGCCGGACGCCACTCCGGGCTTCGCGGGACCCTCCGCGGCTGCTGGAACTTCCCGCCGGGGCCCTGTGAAAAGCACGGTCCCCACCACCGCCACTCCGGCAGCCAGGAGCAGGCGGAGGGTGGTGATTCCGTGGATTCGGCGCATCCAACTTATTCACATAGGAGAAAATAAAATCCCATGGCAATACGTTCATGATTGTAATTTCATATGATAGCATTTTCATACTATGTTCAGTGCGGAATCAGCCGGTGCTGTTATGGATGACGCGTCCACTTTTCACGCCATGTCCTCCGCCCCCGGTATCTCACGCCGCCGATTTCTTTCCCGCTGCGGAACGGGGTTCGGGGCGCTCGCGCTGGAGGCCATGCTCCGCCGGGAAGCCACGGCCGCCGCCGGTCCGGCTTTTGATCCGGTGCACCCCTCGGCACCCCGCCAGCCGCATTTCGCGCCCAGGGCAAAATCTGTTATCTTTCTTTATATGGTGGGCGGTCCAGGCCAGATGGACACGTTCGACTACAAGCCGCTGCTCCAGAAAATGGACGGCAGACCCGTGCCGGACTCCTTCCGCGCGACCGTGGAGAAGTCCCGCCATCAGCAGATTTTCCGGGAATGCAGGAACCTGATGGCCAGCCCCTTCGGCTTCCGGCAATACGGGAAAAGCGGGATGTGGGTCTCCTCGCTTTTCCCGGAAACCGCCAAACATGTGGATGACCTGTGCTTCATCCACAGCATGCAGGCGGACAGCAATAATCACGC
>JAQGPD010000341.1 GCA_028293305.1 Verrucomicrobiales bacterium
GCCAACTCCCCGCCAACACCCGGTCAATCACCCGCCGGTCCCCTCCCCGCCAATGGCCCGGATCCGCGTTTTCCGCCCTTCCCCTCACCACAAGCCTCTGATTTCTTAATACATTGCCGCTTTTCCATTTCCACCCGATCCGACCCCGCCATGCTCCGATCCCTGAAACAACAAGTCCTCGAAGCCAATCTCCGGCTTCCCTCCTCCGGTCTGGTCAGCCTCACCTGGGGAAATGTCAGCGGACTCGACCCCGATGCCGGGCTCATGGTCATCAAACCCAGCGGCATCGCCTATGCGGACCTGCGGGACGACGACCTCGTCGTGCTGGAGCTGGCGACCGGCCGGCAGATCGAAGGCAAGCGCCGCCCGTCCTCGGACACCCCCACCCACCTGGTGCTCTACCGCGCCTTCCCGGGCATCCGCGGCATTTGCCACACCCATAGCCCTCACGCGACCATGTTCTCCCAGGCGGGCCGCGGGCTGCCGTGTTATGGCACCACGCATGCCGACCATTTTCACGGCACCGTGCCCCTCTGCCGGGCGCTCACTCCGGATGAAACGGCGGAGGATTATGAGGGCAACACCGGTCACGCCATCGTTCAAACCTTTCATGATCAAGGGCTTGATCCCCTGCACATTCCTGGAATACTCCAACTCCATCACGCCCCCTTCACCTGGGGCACTTGTCCCATGGACGCTCTGAACAACAGCATCGCGCTCGAAATGTGTGCCCGCATGGCGATCGGCAGCTTGCAGCTGAACCCGGATCTGGCCCCCATTCCCCCTCACATTTTGGATAAACACCACCACCGCAAGCACGGCCCCGGAGCCTATTACGGTCAACCCTCCGGCAAAAAATGACTGCCTCCGCATGGCACCCCCGGGTCATGCGCGCCGCCCTGGCGGGCCTGACAGTTATCGCGTTCCTCGTGATCGTCCAGCATTTGACTGGAGGCTTGTGGCGCACGCCCTTTGACGTCCCTCAAAAATCACTGAAGGCCCGCACGGACGGCACTTTCAGCGCGGACCATAAACGCCTGCGCCTCCTCCTGGCCGATCCCGTCCATCCCCGCGCCACCTTCCTGGAAAACCAGACTCCCCTGCCCCGCCTCACCTCCCGCAGCGAACTCCGGCGGCTGCCCGCGGACGGCGCCGGCGGAGGCTGGATGGTCGACCGCGATGAAATCCGATTCCGCGCCCCTGACAACACGGACCCGCGCGGCAACGGGCGGAACTACCGGGTAGTCCTGCCCGCCACGGTGCCCGCGCCATTTGTTATTCTGGCTTTCCTAACACCCCTTTCCACTCTCATCCTGACGTTTCGGCTGACGTATGGGAAATGGCCATGGCACACCCTGGCAATGGCATGGCGGGAACGCGTGCGACGCCGCGCAACTTCGGTCGGACCGCGGCTGGCACCGCTGAATCTGGCGGCGGAAATCGGCTTGTCCGCCTTCCTCATTCTCATGCTGGCCGCCCCCGCCGCCCTGACAATGTGGCGTGCCTGGCGCCCCCAATCCTTCGCCAGCCACCCCTGGCTGGCGAATCTGACCCTGCCGCCCAACTCCCGCCCCGACCGCTCTCCGCTGCCGGCTTTTTCCCCCGCCAACCTGGCCTCCGGTCTCTGGCAAAACAAAACCTTCAAGTCCTTCAACGAGGACTTCACAGGCCGCGAAGCTCTCATCCGCATCGGTTCGGAATCCTGGTTCCGACTCTTCCGCGCCGCCGCTCCGCCGGACAGCGATCTGGTGATCATGAAACGCGATCAGATCATCCAGCGCGGTTATCTTGGCGAATATTGCCTCACCCGCACCACGCCGGAAAACCTCACACCTTTTGTCCTCGATCTTAAAAAATTCCAGGACCTGTGCGACCAACACCGACTTCCCTTCACCCTGCTCCTAACGCCCGGAAAGGTCGCTTTCCAGCCGGAGGACATGTCGGATGCCTGGCAGTCCAAATACAAACCAGGGGCGCGGTCCATCGAGCTTTTCGTCCCCCTCCTCCAAAAGCACGGCGTGCGGTTTGTCGATGGCGTGGCCCTCACCCACACCCGCGCCCCGCAGTCCCCCGCTCCCGCATTTCCACAGGGCGGCGTGCATTGGAATGACGATGTCGCCTGGCAAAGCACCAGCGCCGTGCTGGATCAATTCCGTTCTTTTTCACCGGACCTCCCCCGCCCCATAACACCTTTGGTCAGGCTCTCCGACGAGCCGATAGGCGAAGATGACGATGTGCTACGCCTCCTTTGCCTGGCAAAACCATGGCGTTATCCCGTCGTCAATCTAACCGTTCCTCCCGTCGATCCCGCCCCCGGCGCGCCCCCCCGCCGGCTGATGGTCATCGGCGGAAGTTTCGCCGGACGCGTGATCAATCAACTGGGCTCCATGCACGCCTTCCAGGACATCGAATGGCTGTTCTATTACAAAATGCGGAAACTGCGCTACCAGGATTTTGACACCCACAACACGCGCGTCCCCGCCGAGCCCGTGGACCTGGAAAACGAAGTCTTCAACGCCTCGGCCCTCCTCCTGGAGACCAACGAGGAGGTGATAGGCACCCACGGCACCCCGCACCTGCGGGCCTTCCTTTCGGATGCCATTCCGCGCCTCGCCGCCAAACCACTCTAGCCAAGTCAGGGTCCCGCCATGCTCTTCTCGACTCCGTTTTTCATTTTCGTTTTCCTGCCCGTTTTCCTGGCGCTCTATGCGCTGCTCCCATTCCGCTCCGCGACGCTGCTCCTGGCCAGCCTGGTGTTTTATGGCTGGAGCGAACCCGTGTTCATCTGGGTCGTCATCGCCTCCGGCGCGATCGACTGGTGGCTCGGCGCCCGCCTCGCCGCGGCCGGTCCCGCGCAGGGAAAACCATGGTTGGTGACCGGGGTTGTTTCAAATCTTGCCCTGCTGCTTTACACCAAATACACAGGCTTCGCGCTCGGAAATCTGAATATACTCCTAACCAGCTTCGGCCTGGGCGCGGTATCCATCCCTGACATCGCGCTGCCGCTCGGCGTATCCTTCATCGTCTTTGAAAAAATCACCTATCTGGTCGATATCCACCGCGGCCGCGCGACTCCGGCGACTTCGTTCATCGACTACCTGAACTACGTCTTCCTATTCCCGAAACTGCTGGCGGGGCCCATCATCAAATACCACGACATTGCCCCCCAGCTGACCCGCCCCGTGCATCGTTGGGCGGACATCCATGCGGGCATGGGACGGTTTCTCGTGGGACTTTCCAAAAAGGTGTTATTGTCGGACCTCGTCGCGCCCACGGGCGATGCCGTGTTCAACCTGACGCCTGACCAGCTGGACACGCCCACCGCGTGGATTGGTCTGTTTTGTTTCACCCTGCAGATCTACTTCGACTTTTCCGGCTATTCGGACATGGCCATCGGCCTGGGACGCATGCTGGGATTCCACCTTTTGGAAAACTTCCGCCAACCCTATCTGGCCACCAGCATCACGGATTTCTGGCGCCGCTGGCATATTTCCCTATCCACCTGGATCAAGGAATATCTCTACATCCCCCTCGGCGGCAGCCGGGTATCCACGGCGCGGTCCTATCTGAATCTGTGTCTGTGTTTTCTGCTCAGCGGCCTATGGCATGGAGCCTCATGGAACTTCCTGATCTGGGGCGTTTCCCACGGCCTGCTCCTCGTCGCCGACCGCGCTTTCTGGCTGAACTGGCAGACCCGTCTGCCGCGATGGTTCAACACCGTCCTGACATTTTTCCTGGTCGCCCTGACATGGGTGTTCTTCCGCTGCGAAACCTTCGCCCATGCCCGCGATTTCATGGCCGCGCTTTTTGGCAGGACCGGTCCTTTGGGGAATACGGTGGTGCCTTCCGCCGACGTTTGGGGGGGCCTGGCCGTGGCCTCGCTCTGCGTGCTGCTCCCCGGCTGGAAACCCGCCGCGGCCTTCTTTTCCACGATCGCCTCCCGCCGCGTGCTTTGCCTGACCGGGATGGTGGTGCTCCTGATTTTCTGCACCATCCGGATGAGTGTCAGCTCCTTCCACCCCTTCCTGTATTTCCGTTTCTAACATGAAGCGCGGCACTTCTGAACTCAGGGTGCCACCACGGCTTTCAGTCGGAAAAACCGGCTTCCGCCCCCACTGATCTGCAACTCCAGATGCCGCCAGCCGTTCCCGGATTTCACCACGGCCTCCGGCGGAATGTCCTCCCAGTCCGACAATCCTGACGAAAGTTGCGGCACCAGATCGCAATACGCATTTTCCTCAAAACGCGGCTTCCACAACACCACCAAAACCTCGCCAACCCCGGAGTCGTGCGGCTGCCTGACCACCGTGAAAAGCTCACCGCTTTCAAAAGTCGCCGCCGAGCGCCCGTCCAGCGCGTATTCCATCACATTCGCCACGCCATCCCCATCCGGATCCCCCAGCGGGCCGCGTTGTCCTGACGGAACGGCCTCCGCCGTCAGCCATTCGCTGTAGCCAGTGTCCTTCGGCAGACCCAGCACCCCACTGACAATCTCCCGGTCGCTCACCCGCTGCAGGTCGCCGCTCTCATTGGGATACTTTGTCAGGAAAGCATCCGCCACCACCTGGGCGATCTTCGCCTGGGCTGCGGTATTCGGGTGGAAGCCATCCCCGGAAAAAAGATAGCGCGGATGGCAATCAGGGTCCGCCGCCTTTTGGAAAGTCACACCGCCGATCTCGAAAGGCGCGGGATCCAGAATGCGCTTCGTCACCGCGTAGACATCCGCGAAGCCCACATCCTTGCTGGCGGCGAAGTCGCGCAATTCCACATTCAGCGTTTCAATCATCTGCGTGATCACCGCGGTTTTCGCAGGATCCGTCCCGGCCTCCGCCTGCAGCTTGGGCGTGCAACCGACATGGGGCACCGCGCACAAAATCATGGGACCCGTGAAGCGCGCGGGGATCACTGTTCCGTTAGGACCGGGACGCGTGTCGCGGAACCATTGCAGGATCGATTTCACATTGCTCCGGATGGACGTCCGCATGCGCTCCGGATCGGATGCCGCGCCATACGTCCCGGCATACATCCTCTCATAATCCACCTGCACCGGGGAACCATTCACCTCAGGATTCGCCTCCGGATCTGAGTTGCAGAGCGCCAGGTCATTGCCTCCAAAAAACACCACTAAGCGTTGCGACTGTGGCACATAGCCGGTGAAGGTGCTCCGCCAGGACGGATACATCGCCCAGGCCGCATCGCCGCCGCTGGAGGCCCTGACCTCCGCCTCCGCATCGGGCGTCTGGCGGAGAAAATTACGGAATTCCCGCGCGGTGCCGCCGGGTTTCGCCCAGTTGAATTCATGCCCGGTCAGCCGCGGATCACTGTAAAAATCCCAGCTGCCCAAATCGAAAACATCATGCCGCCGCTCATCCAGAATCTCGATCCAGTTCCGCGCCGACCATGCCGCCGGCCGGTCCGGATACAGCGCCACAAACTCGCTGCGGTATTCCTTCGTCAGGCTGTCCCCCACCACCAAAACGTGATCCCCGGCTGACAAAATACCAGCCCCGGCGGGAAAAAGCAGCAGGGTTGAAAATCGAACAAGTGGCGGAAAATAGGATGCACGCATGGGACGGAGGGGGGTTAACTTCGCGGAGCCTCATGGGACGCTTCCGCCCCTTCCACTATTCACCGGAATCACCTCCAATATCCCGGAAAATCGCCTTAATTTCAAGCCTTTCCGCCTCAATTTCCTTCATGAAACCTCCATGTCGCGAACCCCGTTTGTATCGTGGTTCCCCGCTCCCATGACCCGCCGCCGCCTGCTCCGCCACAGCCTTTCCACCGCTGCCCTCCTGGCTCCGGCCACCGCTTTCCACGTCCTCGCGGAAGCCGGGACGCCCGCAGCCGTGCCCCCACTATCCAATCCCGGGGATGCGCCCGCGCCATGGTCGAAAGCGGAGGCCCACATGGGCTGTCTCTGGACCCTGACACTTCCGGACACCCCGCCCGCCGTGGCTGAAAAAGCCGCCACCGCCGTCTTCGCGGAGATCCACCGCCTGAACCAAATCTTCAGCGACTACGAGACCACCAGCGAACTGAACCAACTCTGCGCCGCCGCCGGACAAAAAAATCCCCTGCCGGTCAGCCGCGAACTTTTCGATATCCTGACAAAATCCCGCCGCATGTCGGAACTGAGCCGGGGCGCCTTCGATATCACCCTGGCTCCCAGCGTCCGCCTCTGGCGCCGCAGCCGACGCCGTGGGGAACTCCCGCATGCCGACGCCATCGCCAAAGCCCGCGCCCTGGCAGGATGGGAACATATCCAACTCGACGCCGCAAACCAGCGCGCTCTCCTGACAAAACCCGGCATGCAACTCGACCTCGGAGGCATCGCGAAAGGCTGGACGCAGGATGCCTGCCTGACTTTGCTCCGCGAAAAATTCGGCATCACCTGCCTGTTGCTGGATGCCGCCGGGGAGGTCGCCGTGGGCACGCCCCCGCCCGGCCGCGAGCACTGGCGCATCGGCGTTCAGCCAACGCCTGGAGAAACACCCTCACGCTTCGCGTTGAGAGAAACCAACATCGCCACCTCCGGTGATCACTATCAATTCGTGGAGATCGACGGCCGCCGTTACAGCCACCTCATCGACCCCGCCACCGGCCTTGGCAGCATCGTGTCCCGGCAAGGCACCATCATCGCCCCCACCGGCGCGGAGGCGGACCCCCTGACAAAATTTCTCTGCCTCATGGACTCCGCCCTGAGTCTGCCGCTCATCCAAAAAAACTTCCCGGGCATCCACGCCCGCGTCACCGAATCCCTGCCGGGCGAGGCTTTGAAGGTTCATCAGACTCCTGGCTTTCCGGCTGCGGTGAGTTAGGTGAACCGGTTTATAACCGTTATGCTGCGGACGGGTTTTGCGGATGCGG
>JAQGPD010000343.1 GCA_028293305.1 Verrucomicrobiales bacterium
CGTGATGGAGATCATCACTTCTGCCAGGGTGATGAAAAAATACGCTGTCACCTGCCACAAAATGTGAGGCATTTCTCCCGCCACGATCCGGCTTTCCAGGTAGGCTGGAATCAGAAAAGACGGAATCGCGATGAAAAATCCCAGCCCCAATTTCCGCAGCGGCGTCAGGGTGAAGAAGCGGTTCAGAAACGGATAAATCACAAAACTGCACAGCGGAATCATGATCATCACAAACAACGGATTCGCCGCCTGCAGCATGGAAGGATCCAGCGTGAACCCCATGAATTGCAGGTCCATGCTCTTGCCCTGGATTACCCATCGCGATCCCGTCTGATCAAACAGCGCCCAGAAGGCCGCCACAAAAACAAAGATCACCGCCATCCGCCCCACCGACCGCAATCCTTCCGGTGAAAACGTTTCCTTCCACATTGCCTTCCCCCGCGGCGGCACGTGCGCAAAAGATTTCCGCCCCATCCAGAACACCACCGTCGCCACCGCCATCAACACTCCCGGAACCCCGAACGCCCAGTGCGGCCCATGAGATTTCAACAGCGGCGGGATCACCAGAAACGCCGCAAACGAACCCAGGTTGATCGCGAAATAAAACCACGAATAAATCCTCGGCAACAGCCGCGCATTGCTCGCTCCAAACTGATCTCCCACATGCGCCGAGACACAGCCTTTGATCCCGCCCGACCCCAGCGCGATCAACCCCAATCCAATCAGCAGCCCCATCCGGGTGTCATCCAAGGCCAAGGCCAAATGCCCCAAACAGTAGACGACCGAAAGCACCATGATCGTCCTGTATTTCCCCCACAACCAATCCGCCAGAACGGCTCCCAAAATCGGCGTGATGTAAACCGCGCTGACAAAAAAGTGATACCAGGAAGTCGCCTGATCCTCCGTCATCGTGTCCTTCACCCCCGAGCTGTTCAGCAGGTAAGTCGTCATGAAGACCGTCAGGATCCCCTTCATCCCATAAAAACTGAAGCGCTCCGCCGCCTCGTTTCCAATAATGTGAGGAATCCCCGGCGGCATGCCGGTAGTAGCGAGAGGAGCAGTGCGGTAGGACATCAGAGCAGAGTTTTATTCAAAAAGCGCGTGCCGCATGTAAGCGGAAACCGCCCCACCTGCGCACGCCTTTTTTGAGAAAAGGAGGGCGGACATCCTGTCCGCCTGATCAACCGAATGTTGACCCTCCGATCATGGCTCTGCGGCCATGCCAATTCTTGTCAAAACCCGAGCAACCCCACGTCAGACAAACGAAGCTAGTCCAGTAGCCTTAAATGCCGCAGAGCGGCAATCCGTTCGAAAACAGAATCGAAATAGAAGTGGGCATCAATAGGTTCCACGGCTTGACTAACTTTCCCCAAAACCACATTATTCTCGTGCAAATCGATGATACTTACCTCACCCAGACCTGCCACCCATGCACAAAACGTGGGAATTCGTGAGTTAGGATTCTCATGTTTGAAACCACGTTCAAGCATTCCAGATTTCAACAAATCCCAGTCAGGATGTATCCCGGAAATAAACGGCTGGGATGTCACGATATGGAGAACGCCATCTTCGACATATAAACCTTCCAAACGGATGTCGTCATCGAAAAAATAGTTTGATAATGCGAGATCAGTCAGGTAGTCGAATGTTGACTCTGTTGCCTTAAGTCTAACATTCAGGTCTTTCAGCACTCTTTCCTCCCCTGGCAACAGCGCTACCAGGTGTTCGCTCCCGCCTTTGATTTGTTTCTGTTTAAACAAAACGTCCACTTTATCCGGATCCATCATGCATCCGGTAAGTGTTGCAAACTGAATCAACGATTCGGTTTCATGGTCAATTGTTGAGCCCGTGCCATCTCCAATGTGACCGGACCCTGAAGGCTCAATTGTTTGCGCCGCGAGTCTGAGAAGCCCTTTCGGATTTCCGCAGCTGTCATGGGTTTGCTGGGGGGAGAGGATTTTTGAGACATAGAGGCTTTGAAGCAGGTTTTTCATTTATTCGCATCATCCTGATCTGATTCAAGCAGGAAGCCCCCGCCTCACCGCACCGTGACCGAGTGCGCTTTGAGGAGTTCGGCGACGACTTTGTTGTGGGCGGTGTCGACTTCGGCGGTGGAGAGGGTTTTGCCGGAGTCGCGGTAGGTCAGGGTGTAGGCTAGGGACTTTTTGTCGGCGGCGATTTTTTGACCGGTGGGGTCGGCGAAGACGTCGAAGAGGGTGGCGCCTGTCAGGAGCGGCTCCTTGCGGGTGCTGAAGAAGTCTTCCAGTTTTCCATTGGCGAGATCGGCGGGGACCTCCAGGGCGATATCGCGGGAGATGCCGGGGAAGCGCGGGAGTTCGTCGAATTTCACCTCTCGGGTCAGGGCTTTGAGCAGGAGCGTGGTGTCAATTTCGGCGGCGAAAACGGGGTGGCGGCTATCAAGCGCCCGGACGCGGGCGGGTTGGAGCTGACCGCAAAGACCGACCGGTTTTCCGTTCACGATGATCTGGGCGGCCGTGAGCAGGCGGGCGTTAGGGACGGGCTTCAGCTTCACGGAAACCCCGGGGCACAAGGCATCCAGCACGGCGCGGAGTTCGGACGGATCCGCGGCGGCGGGCGTCTGGCGGTTCCAAGCGATGGGGCTGACGGGTCCGCAGAGCAGCAGAGCGAGCGCGTCTTTTTCGATGGCCTTTCCATCCGGGGTGCGGGCGAAAACGGTGCCGGTCTCGAAGAAACGTAAGCTGTTGGTGCCCATGCGGATATTCCGCTCCGCCACGCCCAGCAATCCTGGCAGGAGACTGGGGCGCATGATGGTGTGGTCATCGCTCAGCGGATTCCGCAGGGGCAGGACCGGCAGCAACTGCGGCGTGGTGCCCAGCGAGTCCTCGACCTGGGCGGTGGAAATGAGTTTGATCGTCTGTGCCTCGAACAATCCCTGCCCGACCAGCCGCTGGCGCAGGGTCATTTTGAAATCGTAAACCGCATCCGCCGCGCTGGCGGGGACGAACTGGCCGTCCGTCGTGGCGGGGATGTTGGCGATGCCGTGGACGCGAGCGATTTCCTCCACCAAATCCACAGGCCGTTGCAGATCCTGACGATATCCGGGAATCCCGAACGCCAATCCGCCGAGCGGCTTCAAGTTCAGTCTTGTCAGGATGTCCGTGACTTCCGCTTCGGAAATCGGGGTGCCGAGCAGACGTTGGGCGCGGGGGAGATCCAGCGTCACCTGACTTGTCAGGACGGGCGGCGCGCCGGCGGTCAGCAACACTTCGTCGGCAGTCCCGCCGGCGAGTTCCAAAATCAAACGCACGGCCAGCTCGCTGGCACCGGCGGTTTGTTGCGGATCGACACCGCGCTCGAATCGATAGGACGAATCCGACATCATGGCCAGGCGGCGGCTGGTGTGGCGCACGCGGGACGGTTGGAACCAGGCGGCTTCCAGCAGGATGTCCGTGGTTTCGTCCGTGACTCCTGACAAAGCGCCGCCCATGACCCCGGCCAGGGCGACTGCTTGTTTTCCATCGGCGATCACAAGATCCACCGCCGCCAGGCTGCACTCCCGGCCGTCCAGGGCGAGGAATTTTTCCCCTTCGGCAGCGGAGCGCACCACAATGCCGCCGTCGAGCTTCGCGGCATCGAACGCATGCAGCGGCTGGGCCATTTCCATGAGCACATAGTTGGTGATATCGACAATGTTATTGATAGGCCGCAGCCCCACGGATTCCAGCTTCCTGACCAACCACGCCGGGCTCGGCGCGACCTTCACGCCGCGGATGCGACGGGCCGTGTAGTAGGGGCAACCTTCCGTGTCCACCAACTGGATTTCCGCCTCTTCGGCCGCCTGGGTTTTCACGGACGATGCTGAATAATCCCCGCGGCTCTTCAAATTCAGTTTGGCCAAAGCCGCGAGCTCCCGCGCCATGCCCAGGTGCGATAACAAGTCCGGCCGGTTAGGCGTGACTTCCACTTCCAACATGGTATCCACTTCCAGATATTCATGGATCGGCGTGCCCACGGGCGCATCGGCGGGGAGGATCATCAAGCCGTCGGCATCATCGCTGAAACCGATTTCGCGGCCCGCGCACATCATGCCCTGGCTCAGGCTGCCGCGCAGTTGGCTTTCCTTGATCTGGAATCCGCCAGGCAAAACCGCTCCCGGCAAGGCCACGGGCACCTTGTCGCCCGGCTCGAAATTTTTCGCCCCGCACACAATCTGTCGCGGCGTGCCGGATCCATCATCCACCTGACAAAGCCGCAGCCGGTCCGCATTCGGATGCGGCACAAAGGACACGACCTTCCCCACAATCAGAAAATCCGAGCGCACCCCACGCTCCGTGATGCCTTCCACTTCAATCCCGGCAAATGTCAGGAGATCCGAAAGCTGGGCAGTGGAATGGGCGGAAAGGTCGAGATGGTCGGCGAGCCAGTTGAAGGAAACTTTCATGGACGGAAATCAAAAATCGACGTGGCCCCGCCCACCTGAAATGAAAAGCGGAAACTGGCGCGGGATGGCGTTCACGATGGTGATCATCACGGCCCTCCACGGCGTCACTTGCCCCGTTACCCAGGTTTTCGCAGTCTCATTCCGATTTGTTGAAATCCATCCGTCTTATCTGCGAGTAAACCACTTGTTCCCGACTGCGCTGCCCCTGCCACCCCATGAAATGTTTCCCCACCCCTTCCGCCCTGCTGCTTTCCGCCGTGTTAAGCTTGGCTGCCGCGCCCGCGATGGCCGGCCTGGCGAACCCGCGCGGGCTTTGGCAGTTCAATGGAAATTTTGCTCCGGCCCAGGCGGGGTTCCGGGCCGTCAATGCCTCGACGCTGACCGCGGGGACCGACTACTCGTTCGCCGTGGATGGAGCCGGTTATCACTACCTCCAAACCCAGATTTTCACCCCCGCCACCAAACGTCTCACGGTCCCCTCCCCCAACCTCACCAATGGCGGCGTGGGCGCCTCGCGGACGAATCAATGGACCGTGGTGATGGATGTGAAATTCGATACCGTGGCGCCCTACGCCGGGTTTTTGCAGCTGGACCCCGCGAATGCCTCCGATGTCACTTTCTACGCCCAACCGGGCTCGCAAGCCGGGAAGGCATGGGTGATTTCCGGGAATGCCGGGGTGAGTGCGGACAATGCGCTGACCCTGGGCGCATGGCATCGCCTGGCGCTCACTGCCGGAAATAACGGGGCTGGCGGACCGCTTTCCATCCAATGTTATGTGGACGGCGTTCCTTCCGGCCCGGCCTTTGCCTCCGCCTTCGATGGCCCCCTCAGCCTGGGAAATGCCTGGCATCTTTTCACGGACGACACGGCGGAACTCCGGCCCGCCAAGCTCGGTTTTCTCGGCTATTGGACGGAAACCCTCAGCGCGGCGGACATCGCCCGGCTGGGCGGCCCCCGGCCGGAAGGCATCAGTCCTGCATCCCTAGCCTACCCCGGAGCGCCCGCCACCTGGGGCACTTGGCGGCAAAATTCCTATTTCGGCACTCCAAAACAGCTATCCGCCGCCACCGACCCCGACGGCCGTCTGCGGCTTTGTTATGTCGATGCCTTGAATTCCCTCACCGGCAATAGCGGCACCGTGCATCCTGCCATGATGTTCACTTACCGCTGGCCCCGTCCGGATGCCCCCGCGCCCCAGGTGGAAATCCGCACCATCAGTATGGGACTCACGCCTTCGGAGCCGTTGTCCTATACTTTCGGGGACAATGTCACGGTGGCGGCTTCCCGCCTGAGGCGCCGCACGAAGGTGGTCACAGCCGACCGGAACGGCGGCTCATTCGCCGTGAACGCCACCCTGACCCCGCGTGCACCCGATGAGAGCAACTCTCTCATTCTTCAATCCTCCCGCGACTATTCCGAACCCAGCCCTAACCCCTATTTTCCCCGGCGCGACTGGGCCAGTGGCATTGGTGGGTCCCGAATGACGGCGAGCTTCCACTTCGGGAATTTCGCCCACTCCATTGCCATAAGTTCCAATGCCAGAGGCTCAATTGATGGCACGCTCAGCACCTCGCCCAGCATTCAACTCAACATTGAAACCCCATGGGGCCGGCATATCGGGCCCATAACTTATCCTTCGTCGGTCTTATTTGATTGGCGTAACGACCGCACCCTGCAATCCATGGACCTGGCTGCCACGGATGATGCGCGGGATGTTTACGCCGCCATCTGCTCCACCCGACCCCTCAGCGGGCAAACCGAAGCCGAACTCCGCGTGTTCCGTTATACCAAGGTCGCCACCCCCTCCGGAACCACCATCTACACCGAAGGCACCAGCCAATGGCCCCAAACTGAGCTCCGGTCCGGCGCGCCGGAGGACGTGACCTACACCTATCCAAAAATCCTGCTCACCCGCGCCGGCGAACCCCGCTGGGTCGTCTGGGCGGACCCCACCCAATCCATCGTCCGCATCGCCCGCCGCGTGCCCATGATTCCGGACAGCGATCCGGAAACCAACGAGGACCGCCGCATCGGAGGCTATAACATTGTCCATCGCGCCAGCCTCAATAGCAATTTCCCCTACTTCGCCCTCGGCTACTCCCTGGATGCCGCCATGGATTCCGCGGACCGGCTCCACGTGGTTTGGCAGGGTGTGGAAGGCCCCTCCCTGGTCCACTATGCCAGGGAAAAAGCCGATGGCACTTTTGACGAAATCACCCTCCCCACCAGCACCACCCAGCCGCCCTGCATCACCATCGGCCCGGGCGATTACCCCTACATCGCCTGGACTGGTCCTAACTCCTCCGGAAATCCCCTCATTGTCAGCGTGCCGCCAGGACTGGTGACGTCCTATCATGGCGACTTTGAGGACATCGACCAAGACGGCCGCCCCGCCCTGCTGGAGCTGGCCCAGGGCACCAGCGACCGGTTTTCGGAATCCGGCTCCATCCTCAATGCCGTGCCCATGTCCGCCTCCCTGGCCACCACCAGCCCCGGTGTCAGGCGCTTCGAGTCCACCTTCAAACTGGCGTTCCAAGCCGTGAACGAAAGCGCCGCAACCACCTGGTATCTGGCGGACGGCATGGACACCCTCCTCATCCAGCCGGCCTATTCCCTTGACGGCATGGCCACTTTCCAAACCGATGGATTTTCAAAAATCGACGAATTCTCCTTCAACGGCGTCCGCTTCGCCACCGTGCGGGACACCGCCTCCACCTCCACTTTTCCAAAACAATCCTACCGCATCCAAGTCACCCGCATCCCTCCGACCCCCTGACCTGTCCTCCCATGAAAAAACTGATCCTGACATCCTTTCTCTCTCTTGGCGTCATCCTGCTTCTAACCCAATGCTCCGACAATGCCGCCAATGCCACCACCGGCTCCAAGTCCGGCTCAGGCGCAGGCTCCGGCTCCGCGGACGCCCCGGTCAATGACCCCTCGGGATACTACACCCTGCGCAGCGATCCCTCGATCACCGTCCCGCCCTCGAAAAATGTATTGATAGGAACCGGCAAGCCCTTGGAGGTCCGCTATGACGGATCCAAGGGCGATAACCTTTCCTACGACTTGTTCTACACCGACGGGAGCGGCAGCGTGCATCCCATGACCGGCGGGTTTTTCAAAAAAACGGCGGAAGGCGTTTTCACCGCCGAGATCACCATCTTCAACTCCAGCGCGAATCAGCGTCCGGGCTTCATGGAACTCACCACCGTCACCAATTCCGGGCTGGATTCCGCCGGCACCATCACCGGCAAAAACACCTCGTTAGGCATGTATCCGGTCACCTTCGAAGTCGCGCCCTGACAAAATCGGAGGGTTGACATTCTGCCGGCCCGAGCCCAGGCCAACCCTACTTCCGCAACTTCTCCACCGCCTCCAAATTTGTCAGGGTAAGCAAGCAAGCCCCGGCCAGTTCCTTTCCTTTCTCCGCCATATGGCTGCGGAAAAAGGATTCGTGGGTTTCGTGGGAATGGAAATGATGCGGGGTCAGCACCGCCGACAACACC
>JAQGPD010000349.1 GCA_028293305.1 Verrucomicrobiales bacterium
CCTCCCTTGTTGCCTGCTGCCTCGCGGTCGGCTCCCAACTGCTTCCGGCCCAGGTTGATCCCCCGCCTCCGATCGCGGAGGTGGTGGAGGACGCCGTGCCCGCGCGGGCGGTGCCACGTGCGGAAGTCGTTGTGGAGGAGGCACCCGCGGCAGACAGCCAAGCCCCGGTGATTCCAAAAGCAGTCCCCGTCGAGGAGGAACCGGAGGTCCGTCCCGCCGCCATGCCCGACGCCGTGCCGGCCGCCCCGGCATCGCCAGGCGAGGAAAAACCTGACGTCCCCAAACCTGCGACTCCCGAGGAAGAGGAACCGCGCACCGTGAAGGCCGTGCCCGGAACTGCCGCGCCGGTGCCGACCGCGCCGCTGATTCCCAAGGATCAAAAACCGGAAAAACCCAAGATCGCGATCAGCCTGGACACGGACCCGAACGCCCGCCCGCTGTCGCTCCGCGTGCCTTCCCCGCGCGGCCAGATCGTGGACCGGCATGGCGAGGCCCTGGCGCAAAACCGCATCGCTTATTATGTCGGCGTCCAACTTCCCCTGCAGGATGGATTGAAGGATTCCGCTGTCTTCGACGCCGCCCGCGAGCCCGTGGCCTGGGCGCGGCGCACCCTGCCGAATGGATGGGATATTTCCGATGCGAAGATCCTGGAGCACTATCACAAACGCCGCTGGGTGCCGCTTTTGTCCAGCTCCCTGCTGCCGGATGAAATCGCCGACAAGGTGAAGGACCAGCTGCCTCCGGGGGTGGTGCTGCGGCCTTTTTACCTGCGGTCCTATCCAAAAGAGGGAATGGCCAGCCACTTGATAGGCTATATGGGGAAAAGCGGAGCCATGGCTTCCGGGGATATCCTTTCCGATGAATATCTCTGGCCTCCCACGGTGGGGAAATACGGATTGGAGCAGCGCTTCGACGCCGAACTCACGGGCAAGCCGGGGGTTTACAATGTCCTCTACAATTCCGCCGGGGACAAGCTTTCCGAGGACTGGATCGAGCGCCCCACCGCCGGCCATACGGTGGTGACTTCGCTGGATGCCAGGTTTCAAGCCATCGTGGAACGCGAGATGCGCGAGAACAGCGTGCGCGGCGCTTTTGTGATCATGGATGTGAAAACCGGCGACGTCGTGGCCATGTGCTCGAACCCGGGTTTCAATCCCAATGCCTGGGCCTACGGCATCGATTCCGCGGAGTATAACAAACTACTGAACGATAAACAAAACCCGCTGCTGCCCCGCGCGCTGCAGGGCCTTTATCCTCCGGCCTCCACGTTCAAAGTCGTCACCGCTCTGGCGGCTCTCAACAGCGGCAAGGTGACGCCGGACACGGAATTCAATTGTCCGAAAGGCATGATGTTCGGCCGCACCTGGATGAAAAATCACAGCGGCCGCGATGAGGGTTCCATGGATGTGGTCCGGGCCATCAAGCGCTCCTGCAATCCGTGGTTTTGGCAGGCTGCCAAGATTTCCGGCGGCTCCAGCATCAGTTCCCTGGCGGTGATGATGGGATTCGGCGACCGCACCGGCATTTGTCTGAGCAATATGGAGGCCAGCGGCAATATGCCGAGTCCGGAGTTCTATCAAAAACGTCACGGCGAAATGACCGGCGGCGTGTTGGCGAACGTGGCCATCGGCCAGGGCGAGGTCTCGGCGACTCCGCTCCAGGTTTGTCAGATGATGGCGGCGGTGGGCCGTGGGGACGCGGTGCCGCGGCCGCGACTGGTCCGTCAGATCCAGGATGTGAATGGCAATATCATCCAGAATTTTCCGCCGACCGTGCGGTCCAGCCTCACTCTCAGCAAGGAAGCGCTCCAGGCCGTGCGCCGGGGAATGCGCGCCGTGGTGGCGGATGGGGACGGCACGGGGACCCGGGCTTCGAATGATTACGTCGCCATCGCGGGCAAGACCGGCACCGGGGAATGGCATGACAGCCCGAAGGATTATGTGGCCTGGTTTGCGGGCTTTATCCCGGCGACCAATCCGGAGTATGCCTATGCGGCTTTGTATGAAGGCGATCCGGGCGATGAAATCTCCGGGGGCAAAAAAGTGGCGCCGATTGTTGGGGATGTTTTCAACAAGATTTACAAGCTGAAGAAGGATGGCAAGGAGATGCCTGAGGAGGATGCGGAAGGTGACGACGGAGAGCCCGAGGAGCGCAAAGCCCTTGCTTCCAGCCGTCGCAAAAAAGCCCAGTCCGAAACCGCCGCGCCAGTGGCCACTCCTGCCGCCACCGCGGCTCCGGAAGCCCCCAAAGCCGGACTCCGTGGCTGGTGGCAACGCGTCCGCACCGGCAAAAAAGGCACCACCCCCGCCGCCGGACGGCCCTGATTCCGGATTTTGTGGGTTTTGTTAGTTGTTATTGTTTCTGTGGATGATGATGATGCTGATGCTGTTGCCGAGGCGTTTTAGCCGTGATGTCACTGTTCAGTGGCCATTGATCGGTTGTTGCTGCAGCGGCAGCTGTTGTTATTGCTAATTTGTTATCGTTTTTTATATTGTGTCCACTCCCATTGATGAATCCCTGATCGTCCAGCAACTGGACGAAGCCGCCTTCACCCGCCTTGCGGCGGCTTTTTACCGACGCATGAAGGAGGACGACGTGGTCGGGCCTCTGTATCCGCCGGATGATTGGGAGGGAGCGGAGGAACGGTTTGCGGGGTTTCTGCGTTTCCGTTTTCACGGCAATTTGGGATACATTGAGTCCCGCGGCCATCCCCGTCTGCGCGGGCGTCACCTGCCTTTTAAAATCGGTGAGGCGGAGCGCGACCGCTGGATGGAAATCATGACCGCCGCCATGGCGGAAACGGCAGTGCCCGAAACCGCCGCCACGCAACTCCGCGCGTTTTTTGCGCAGGTCGCTGATTTCATGCGCAATCAACCTGGTTAGGGGGCGGTGCTTCCGCGATGCAAACGCCGCGTGGTCGGCGCAGCCAGAGTGGTCCGCACAGAGTAGTCCGC